>JAUWZR010000094.1 GCA_030615235.1 Promethearchaeota archaeon | reverse complement strand
CAAACACCAACGGAATGGAATTATTAGAATTGAATATGATACAGAAATCTACTATGGTCAATTAACCTAGTAATTGCAGAACAAAAAAAGAACCAAGAAGAATTAAATCTTTATACTAATTTGTCTCATTTATTGTATTTCCTCAAAATCAATGGACTGCTCAATCAGCTCCTTACGAATGGATAGTAATCCGAAACATTCCATGGATTATACAAGGAATCGCGCTATCAATATTAATATATCGAGACGCAAAAGCGGTTGATGATAAACAATTAGTTAGAATTGGAATTTACATCTTTATTTCGTATTTTTTCTACATGCCAGTGATCTTCTTCGGGGACTTAGTCCCAATGATTGGAATGCTCATGATAGTAGGAACAGTTGTTTATATGTTGTGGCAATATACATCCTACAGTCGCTTTTTCAAGAAAAGAGAATAATAAATTAAAAATTTAGCATTTTCCTTAAAACTGTATGCAATATTCCACCATTTTGATAATACTTGATGTCTACTTCACTATCGAGTCTTGCAACTACATCAAATGTAAAAATTTCTCCATCGTCTTTTTTCACCCTTACAGACAAATCCTAGCATTGATAGTTCTCTATCATAAAAATTATACCATATTTTTAGGGTCTAAAAGTTCGTCTAAATTGTCAATTTTTAAACCCATCTCTTTAATTACTACTTTACATGATTTACCTTCTTTATAAGCCCGTTGGGCAATTTCAGAACATTTATCATAGCCTATTATCGGTATTAGGTTAGTAACAAGCATTAACATTTGCTCTAAGTTCGAATCGATTTGCTCCGTGTTTGCTTTTATATCTACTAAACAGTTGCCGATAAAAGAATTAATTCCACCAATTAAAATGTCAATTGATTCAAGAACATTTACGATCATTATAGGTTTACTCATATTTAAATCCAAAATGCTTCCATACATTTCTCCACTCGTAACGACAGAATCATTTCCAATCACTTGAAGACACACTTGAATTAAAGCTTCAGATTGAGTTGGATTAATTTTTCCAGGCATCATAGATGATCCCGGTTCATTTTGCGGTAGAATTAATTCTGAAAGACCCGCTCTTGGACCACTACCCATCCATCGTATATCGTTTGCCATTTTTAAAAGCGATAATGCTAATAGTCTTAAACTACTGCTAGCGTACGCTATAGTATTATGTGATGATATTCCTTCTGCTTTTACTGGATTGAGTTTAAAGGATAGCGAAGTGATTTTTGAGAGATGGGATATGGTGAGTTTGTCAAAATCTTTATGAGCGTTTAATCCAGTTCCTAATGCAGTACCACCTATTGGAATGTAGAATAACTCATCCAATACTTTATTTAATCGCTTAATATTAATTTCAATTTGTTTTTTGTAGACTTTAAACTCTAACGATAGTGGTATTGGAACAGCATCTTGTAAATGAGTTCTTCCTACTTTGATAATATCTTCGAATTCTTCAATTTTGGTTGCGAGAACTTCTTTTAAACTGTTTAATGTTGGCATTAATTTTTGAATCATATGCACAGTAGATATGTGCATCGTAGTTGGGATTACATCATTAGAAGATTGGCTTTTATTTACATGATCATTAGGATGGACGGGATGTTTTTTGCCCATAGGAAATCCTAAGATTTGAGCGGCCCTATTAGCTAATACCTCGTTTATATTCATGTTTGTTTGAGTCCCACTTCCTGTTTGATAGATATCAATTGGAAATTGATCTAAGTGTTTTTCTTCGTTTAAAATCTCGTTAACGGCTTGTAAGATTGCAGCTCCAATTTCTTTATCGATTAACCCCAACTCCTTATTTGCTAATAGACACGCTTTTTTAAGCTGTGCTAGCGATATCATAAAGATATTAGGGAATTTCTTACCACTAATTTGGAAATTCTGGACAGCTCTTTGAGTATTAATTCCCCAATATGCATCGATTGGGACTTCCACTTCGCCCAGAACATCTTTTTCTATGCGATAATTCAAAATTTAAAACAACCATAAATTGTTTAATTATAAGGTTATTAGAAATAGGTTCATAAAAAAACTTTATACTAATAATCTATAAAAAAATACGCTTAGAATACGAGCTCAGTTTGGATAAGAAGTAAAATTAGTAAAGGATACTACTAATTACTATGTGTGTAAAATAAATTAATTAGTAAAACGATCAACAAGTAAATTTTTAAATGCTTGGACATCTTTCCAGGAAGTTTCACAATGTATCAAATTTCCTCTTTCACTAATTCGAGTTAAGCCTCTTTAAGCTACATCAATTCCACAATTCGGACAAATTTTAGTGTCTTTATCAATTTTATTTCCACAATTATGACAATGTAATTTAGTGCCTATATTTGTTGAAAGAACCTCTGGAGTAGTAGTTTCTTCCATTGTCCTTAGTAACGTAAAAAGGTGGGAAAATAGACCCCTATACCAAGATTGCTTTAGTTTTTCAACCCTCAAAATATTTCGCGAGAGAGGAGTTGCTTCTACTCGAATCAATGTTTTACTATTATTTAAATTGTATAGATTAATCCGAATACGTTTTTTCCAATTTGGATCGTGACCAGTATTAGTCATCATAGTCCCTTGCTTCGCTTCTATAAAGGTAGGAGGTGTAGATTTTTTAATTTTTGCTTTATGTTGACTGTTTAACCACTGTATTGCGAGTTCGAAAGCTTTATTAATAAGAATTTGAAGAGTTTCCTCATATATAACACTAACTTTCATAAGAACCTTAATCAAAATTTAATTTATACCTAAAAATTAGGTTTAATTCATTTATAATTTTCCATATCTGAATGATACTCAAGCAAATTTCGATTTTCTGTAGTTTATAATAAGAAATTTTTATAATCCATAAAAAAAATACATATTTAATTCCCTTTTTATTTCAAACCCTTTATAATCTTAATTAGATTAGTCTGAAAGAGGAGATTAAGATGCGATTACTAGAATACGAAAGTAAGGAAATCTTTGGTGAATTCGGAATTCCCTTAGCAAATTATATTACGATAAATAGTTCAGATGAAATTGAAGAAAAGACAAAAAAATTCTCATATCCGGCTATAATTAAATCTCAAATTGCAATCGGGAGCAGGAAAAAAGCTGGTTTAATAAAAATTGCTCAAAATCAAGAAGAAGCAGTTTTACTGTGTAGAGAATTTTTCAGTAGAAAAGTACCGGGATTCGTTGTTGAAGCGATTATTATCGAAGAAC
Source organism: Promethearchaeota archaeon (assembly GCA_030615235.1). Classification (GTDB taxonomy): domain Archaea; phylum Asgardarchaeota; class Lokiarchaeia; order Sigyniarchaeales; family SOKP01; genus SOKP01. The sequence continues at coordinate 6,059 of JAUWZR010000094.1, read as the reverse complement.
TTGCAAAAATCGATCAAGAATATTATTGCTCAATCGCGTTAGACGCTTCAGGAAGGCAATTCTACCTTATCGTAAGTAAAGAGGGGGGGATAGATATAGAAGAAGTTTCCAAGGAACGCCCAGAAGCAATTATCAAAATTAATTTTTCGTATTCAATAGGATTAACTGAGAATACTGCTAGAGCCGCAGCAACTCAACTCGGATTTTCGGGTAATTCATTACAATTAGGAATTGATATTTTTCTGAAATTATGGGAGATCGCAAAAAAATTAGAAGCTCACCTTGTAGAAATTAATCCTCTTGTAATGACACCTTCTGGATTAATTGCCGTAGATGGAAAAATGATTTTAGATGATGATGCGGCGTTTCGACAGCCAATCGTTCAAAATCTACAAGAAAAGAAGCTGAGTGAGTTTGAGAAACTTGCGAAAACTGCTGGTTTTTCGTTTGTTAAATTATCTGGAGAGATCGGTATCTTAGCAAATGGAGCTGGTCTTACAATGGCTTTGTTGGATGTCTTGTCTAAGTTAGGTTTACAACCAGCTAATTTTTTGGATGTTGGTGGCGGAGCAAGTAAGGAGAGAGTATATAAGGCGCTGGAATTGATTTTTAAATTGCAGCCAAAAGCTGTTTTAGTAAATATTTTTGGAGGTATCACTCGATGTGACACTGTTGCTCAGGCGATAATTCAAGCTCTCAAAGATTTTTCAGATGCTCCACCAATGGTTATTAGATTAACAGGGACTAACGAAAAGGAGGGTATTAGCCTGCTTAAAGGAGCAAACATAGATGTATTTCAAGATGTTATTGATGCAGTTAAAAAAGTAAAAGAGGTGCTGAGCGAATAAAATGCACATTAGTCAAAACTCTAAAGTAATCGTTCAAGGCATTACAGGAAAACAGGGAACGTTTCACACTCAATTAATGGTTAATTATGGTACCAATATTGTTGCTGGATTGACTCCTGGAAAAGGGGGTCAAGAAGTATATGGTATTCCAGTTTTTAACGATATGAAAGAAGCGATTCAAGAAACAGGTGCAGAAACGAGTATTATATTTGTTCCAGCAAGATTCGCTTTAGGTGCAGCTATGGAAAGTTTAAACGCTGGAATAAACATGACATGTATCATAACCGAGAATATGCCAGTTTTTGATATGATTCAGATTGTAGAGAAAGCCAAAGAAAAAGGATTATATTTAATTGGTCCGAATTGTCCAGGAATGTTAATCCCCGATAAAATCAAATTGGGGATAATGCCAAGCGATATGTGTCATTACGGTGATGTCGCAGTAATCTCTAAAAGTGGAACATTGTCTTACGAAATTACAAAAGCGATTGGAAACAGTGGCATCGGAGTTTCTGCGTACATTGGTATAGGTGGAGACCCTGTTAGAGGAACTACTATGCAAGAAGCAGTAGTATATTATTCAGAGGATCCTAGGACAAAAATAATTGTCCTTATAGGAGAGATTGGAAACGACGAGGAGGAGAAAACAGCAGAATATATCAAAGAACATGTTTCTAAACCCGTAATCGCTTATATTGCGGGAAAAAGCGCTCCAGAAGGGAAAAGAATGGGACATGCGGGAGCAATTATCTCAGGAGATTTTGGTACAGCTCAAGGTAAGATAAAAGCTCTTCAAAAGGCTGGTGCTTTAATTGCTGATACTCCTTGGGATGTTCCAAAAATGATTAAAGAATTTCATTGAATTAAGAATTACGATGATAAATAAAGTAAAAGTGATTAAATCTCATCATTCAGATGTGTTGATTCCTTTTCAAGCTGAAAAGGGTGAAATCGTTGATGGTAAAGAAAAACCTACTCAATGGGAAGGATGGCTTTATTGTAAAAATAAGGATGGAATTTTCGGTTGGGTCCCTAAAGCCTTCGTTACTCCAGTAATGGATTCATCTGAAGAGTTCCAGTTCATCCGTGCTTATAATGCATTTGAGATCTCAGCATCAAAGGGAGAATTTGTCAAAATAAAAGAAATAGAAAGTGGATGGGCAAGGATTGAAAATGAAATTGGAAAAATGGGATGGATTCCATTAGAAAATCTCGATATTACTGAACTTTAGAATAAATTAGAAAAAACCAATTTGTTCCTGCAGATTTCTACACAACTCAAATAGAGTAGGATGTGCGTGAATTAGTTTACGAAAAATTGACAATCCATTTGGTAAATGAAGAAGAGGAACGATTTTTAAAATATCTGCTCCTTCTCCAATGATATGACATCCTAATATTCGGTCTTCTTGGTTATAGAGCAATTTTAAGATACCATGATTTAATTTCATTAGGCGTCCTCGCGACGATCGTACTAATCCTTGAAAAATTTGATGCAATTGCCATACAAAAGGGAAAAGAATCCCATATTAATCAAGTAAGTAAAATTTTTATTAAAGATGAGTTTACACTTATTATAAATCTTTGACATAATATTAAAAATAAAATAAGAGAAAGAGAGAAAATTGGCTCAAAAAAATATTTATGAGTATGATGCTAAAAAGCTCATAGCGAGCGAATTACCAAAATATTATCCGGATTTTAAATATCATAACAAGTTAGTGATTATTGACAGCGAAACTGACTTAGAGAAAGCAATCTCAGAAAATCCATGGATAAATACAGAAAAAGTAGTTGTTAAACCTGACCAACTTTTTGGAAAAAGAGGGAAGGCAAACCTACTCTTGTTAGATGCAAGTTGCGATGAAATGAAAGATTTCTGTTATAGCAATTTAGATAGGGTCTGTGAAATTGGAAATGTTAGGGGGGCATTGAAGCGTTTACTTGTAGAACCTTTCATTCCTCACGAGAAGGAATATTATGTTTCAATTACAACGGAGCGAGATGGAGATCTGATTCATTTCAGTTTTGAAGGGGGTATTTTCGTTGAGGAAAACTGGGATAAGGTTATTCACGTACCAATACCCTTAGGAACAGATATTACCTCGTTTGATTTAAGGAGTAAATTACCTGATTTGGGAGATGCTAAAGGGGTATTAATTCCATTTATCAAGGGTCTTTATCAATTATTTGTCGACCAGGATTTCACTTTTCTTGAAATTAATCCGTTTGCGATTACAGGAGATAATAAAGTTGTTCCCTTAGATGTTAAAGCCCGATTAGATGACACTGCTATGTTTCTTCACGCGGATTCGTGGGGAAATCCTAACAACCCGATTGAATTTCCAGCTGCTTTTGGACAAACTATGTCTGAAAAAGAAGTGTACATACGAGAATTAGATGAAAAAACAGGTGCGTCTCTTAAATTAAAGGTTTTGAATCCAGTTGGTCGAGTTTGGACTATGGTTGCTGGTGGAGGGGCTTCAGTTATCTACACGGATACGATCGTAGACTTAGGATTTGGGGAAGAATTGGGGAATTATGGAGAATACTCCGGGAATCCGTCGCGAGAATATACCGAAATTTACGCTCAAACCATCATAGATCTCATCACTGAAACTCCTGACCCTGCGGGAAGATCAAAATATCTCATAATTGGTGGAGGAATTGCTAACTTTACAGATGTTAAAGCCACATTTGAGGGAATTGTCAGCGCAATCAGAAATTCGGTAGAAAAACTGAAAAAAGCCAAAGTCAAAATATATGTACGAAGAGGTGGACCTAACGAAAAACAAGGTCTAGAGCTGATGAAACAAGTTGGAGAGGAGACTGGTGTTCCGATTGAAGTGTATGATCGATACACACACATGACCAGAGTTGTAGATTTAATTAAACAAGCAGAAGAAGCGGGAGGGATTTAAAATGGTAGATTACGAACTTTTTAATAGGAATACTCAAGCAATCATCTACGGATTTCAGAGAAATCCTATCCAAAGAATGCTTGATTTTGATTTTGTGAGTAAAAGAGAAAAAAATTCAGTAGCAGCAATAATTAAACCTACTCAAACTGCTGCAATTAGTTATCACAATGTATTTTTTGGGAATAAAGAAATAGTTATACCTATTTATAAAACGCTTGATTTAGCTACGAAAAAACACCCGAACGCTGATGTAATGATAAATTTTGCTTCCTTTAGATCTTCGTATGAAACTAGTAAAGAAGCTCTTGAATCTAATACAATTCGCACAGTGATTATCATAGCTGAAGGAATTCCTGAAAGACAAAGTCGAAAATTAATTAAAATCGCAGAAGAGAGGAAGAAGAATATTATTGGTCCAGCTACCGTAGGAGGAATTGTAGCAGGGGCTTTTAAAATTGGAAATACAGCTGGAACCTTAGAAAATATTACACTTTCCAAATTATATCGACCAGGTTCAGTCGGTTTCGTCTCAAAATCAGGTGGTTTGAGCAACGAAATGAATTTTATGATAAGTCAAACAACCGATGGAGTATATGAAGGTATTGCTATCGGTGGTGATAGATTTCCTGGTTCGAAATTAATCGATCATCTAATGCGATACGAAGCAAATCCCAAAATTAAAATGCTAGTAGCATTAGGAGAAATCGGTGGAACAGACGAATATGCGATAGTGGAAGCGCTGAAAAACAAGAAAATAACAAAACCAATCGTAGTATGGGTAACTGGGACAGCAGCAAAGATTTTACCTAAGGGATTGCAGTTTGGGCACGCTGGAGCTATGGCAGATAGCTCAAAAGAAACTGCTGACGCTAAAAATCGCGCGTTAAGAGAAGCTGGTGCTATAGTTCCAGAATCGTACGAAGACTTTGACAAAGAAATTAGGAAAACGTTCGATAAACTAAAACAAGAAGGAATAATTCAACCTGTTGAAGATTTTGAACCCCCAGCAATTCCAATGGATTACAATACAGCTGTTCGATTAGGAAAAGTTAGAAGACCCACTGATGTAGTGGTTACCATTTCAGATGACAGAGGAGATGTTCCTACATTTGCTGGAATCGGATTAGACACAATAATTAAAGATAAAAAATCGATAGGATATGTAATCGGTTTATTGTGGTTTAAGAGAGAATTACCAGAGTTTGCCCAAGAGTTTATTGAAATAGTTATTAAATTGACGGCTGACCACGGTCCTGCAGTTTCAGGCGCTCATAACGCAATAATTACCGCACGCGCAGGTAAAGACTTAATGTCTTCTCTTGCTTCAGGCATCCTCACAATCGGTCCGAGATTCGGTGGAGCAATTTCGAATGCAGCTAAATATTTCAGAGAAGCTTTACAAAAAGGAATGAATCCATTAGAATTTATGGGTTACATGAAGAATGTAGTGCAAATTAACATCCCTGGAATTGGACACAGAATAAAGTCAGTTCAAAATCCTGATGTACGGGTTCAATTGTTAAAGGAGTTTGTGCTTAATAACTTTGAAAAACATCCTCATCTTGATTACGCTCTTGAAGTTGAGAAACTTACTACATCCAAAAGAAATAATCTTATACTAAATGTTGATGGATGTGTAGGAATTACGTTTTTAGACTTACTCGAAAATTTAGATTTCACGAAAGAGGAAATTGAAGATGTAATCCATAGTGAAGCATTGAACGGTCTATTCGTGCTGGGAAGGTCAATTGGAATGATGGGACATGTGTTCGATCAGAAACGCCAAAGAGCTGGCTTATATCGCCAACCCTGGGATGAAATCCTATTCACAGATTAGTTTAAATAATATTTAAGATACCAGATATCCTTAAAGATAACAAGATTTATGGAATATTTTTTACTTTTTTCTTTTAATATAAAAAATTTATAGGTTGAGCAATCCTATCATTTTTCCTTTTTATCTTCGTATCCAGAACCATAAGGCAAACCAAAGATTCCAGATTTGACCATAGGAGCGTGAAAGTTACCTTTAGCCCATGGAGCGGGAAATCTTTGGCCAATAGTTGATGCGAGCAATGCTATAATAAAGATAAAGATAAATATAGCATAATTACCCCAAATAGTGAGAAAACTCAAACTAATTAGTGCATTAGGTATGTGGCAAGCAAAAGTTTTAATAAGAATCGATTTAGGCGTGTCATGCTCGGGACTAACATAAATATCCCAGAAATAAGCTTGTATGAAATATTGCCACACGCCAATGCAACTAAAGCTTAAAATATAAGTAACC
>JAUWZR010000183.1 GCA_030615235.1 Promethearchaeota archaeon | reverse complement strand
ATAGTCAGGCAATACAGATAGAATTTTCAGATACAGTTCGTCTGTATGATGAACAATTAAGAAAAAAAACATTAAATTCCTTGGCGCAACTAGTATTTGAAGAATTGAATTTAGAGGGATGAAAGGATTTCTCCTTAGAATCGTTTTTAATAAGAATTATAAGATGAATTATAAATAATAAAACTCTTTCTAGGTTATATAAAAATTAACCATATAATTTTGGCTTACATTTATGAGCGATGATAAGATTGACATTAGCGATTTAGAATCGTTTATCGGCGGTTTAAAAACGGCTCTAGATATGCTTGATGGAGCTGATCCATCTCAATCAAAAGGTTTTCAGTCTCAGTTAGCTAAAACGATCTCCTCTTTAAGGATAAAAAAAACTGCAAAATTTAAACCATTACCTAAGATCTTGGGTAATGTAACTAAAGAGGATATAAAAAATTATTTATTAAAAGAATTGGAACAATTAATGGACTATTTAGATAATCGAGAATATCCTAAAAGTAAATTTGATTTAGTAAAGAAAATTGTTCATTTAAGAGCGGAAATCAATAGATTATAATATCTTTTAATTTCTTATCCTCATTTTAGTATTTTAAAGGTGATTAAAATTTTAATTGATGTCCATTGTCATATTAATCTATATTTAACAGTTGATAAAGTTATTAAGAATGCACGCGATGCTGGGGTTGAGAAAATAATTGCTGTGGCAATGAGTTCCATAAGCCAAGAGAGAGTTTTAGAAATAGCCAGTCAATATAATGAGGTTTTTGCCTCATTAGGAATCCATCCTGAAGAAGTAAAAATGAATGAGAAAATAGAACAACAATTAGATTCATTAATTGACTTAATTAAAAAAAATAAGCAAAATATATGTGCTATTGGAGAAATTGGTCTAGATCACTACTTCGTTAAAGATAAAGAGCTATATCCTCTTCAAAAGACTATTTTTGATAAAATGTTATTGCTCGCTCAAGATTTGGAACTCCCAGTTAATCTCCACACAAAAGGAGCTGAAAACATAGTTTTTAATACCTTACCCTCTTATAAAATCCCTAATATCAACATTCATTGGTATTCAGGACCTGAAAAATTTTTAAAACTTGGCATGGATAGAGGATATTATTTCTCAATTACACCAGCAATTAGTTATTCACCAGTTGTAAAGAAAGTCGTTTTAAATGTTGATAAAGAACACCTTCTTCTGGAAAGCGATGGTCCAGTGAAATATTCCGGAAAAGTAAGTGCTCCTGCAATAGTTAAAAACGTTTTAAATTCCATTTCAATGCTAAAAGAAATTAATTCAGATGAATTAGAAAAACAAATTGAAGAAAATACAAAAAAGATTTTTCCTAAGATCTTCTAAATTTAAACCTTTTGTATGGGTTCCAATTGATTTGAATATGGATTAATTAGACTTTTTTAATGAAGAGTAATTATTCATATCTATCTATATAATAAAAAAAAGAAGTGAAATGGATGAGTAAAAAAGGTGCAAGAATAAAAATTGACGAATATAAAGGACCTTTTGGTTCGATTAAAGGCTTTGAATTAACTACTGGTAAGATAAGCTGGGGAGACGAAACAGAATGGGAACCAATGGGGCCACACCCAAAACCTCATATTCCGACATTGCGAGACTGGTTCTTTAAACTCATGAAAAGATATCCTCCATACTACATGCCTATTTGTGACATGTGTTGTCTTTGTACGTACGGGAAGTGTAATCTATCGAAGGGTAGAACAGGTGCTTGCGGAATTAACATGGAAACACAGCAAGCAAGGATAGTAGAAATTGCTTGTTGTATAGGTGCTTCATGTCATTCTGCGCACGGAGATCATTTACTTCACTGGCTCAAAGAGAAATATGGTAATATTCCAATAAATTTTGGCAATAATATTGCTGTAGAAATGCCACATACTCGACTTGTTGTAGGAATGAAGCCTGAAACCCTTGAAGATTTAGAAACGGCAATGGAATGGGTTCATTATACAATCACTCATTTATTAGCCTCAGGGCACACAGGACAAGAGTCATCTTATCTAGATTACGAGGCTAAAAGCTTTCTTGCAGGATTAGCAGATTCGGTAGGAATGGAGATATCAGACGCCGTTCAAATTGCTGCGTATGGATTCCCTGCTGGTGAACCAGACGTACCTATTGTTGAATTAGGTATGGGAACTATGGACATCGAAAATAAAGCAACGATATTAATGATAGGGCACAATGTTGCGCCTGGAATAGAATTAGTAGATTACATCAGAGAGAAGGGAATTGAAGAAAAAGTTGATATTGGAGCGATTTGTTGTACTGCTCATGATTTAACTAGGTATTATGCTGGAGCCAAAGTCATTGGATCAATGTCTAGACAAATGCACTTTATCCGCTCTGGTTTGGCAGATGTAATCATGGTCGATGAACAGTGTGTCAATCTTCGAAGTTTTGAGCAAGCCCAACTAGTAGGCGCTCCATTTATTGCTACTAACGAAAAAAATATGGGGGGCTTACCAGATAGAACAAACGATCCTGCAGAAGAAATAATAGACGATTTAGTTGGTGGTAAACTTCCTGGAGTCCTTATCCTAGACCCGACTAAAGCCGGCAAAGTTGCTGCTGAAACTGCAATTAAAGTCCACCCAATTAGAAAATCTCGAAGCGCTGTTCCCGACGAGGAAGGTTGTATCGAGATGGCCTACAATTGTAATGGGTGCGGTAATTGTCAACGTAATTGCCCTAACGATTTACCCATCGTTGAAGGAGTACATTTAGCGAAAGATGGTGATTTTTCACTATTAGAGAGTGTTTTTGACGATTGTTTAGATTGTGGGCGCTGTGAAGCCGATTGTATGAAGGAAGTATCTCCATTAACGCTTATAATGCATGCGGGAAGGGATAAAATTAGAAATGAGAGGTTTAACGTTCGAGTAGGACGAGGCCCTATACAAGATACAGAGATTCGAAATGTTGGAGCCCCAATCGTACTAGGAGAAATACCTGGGATAATTGCGATTATTGGTTGTGCGGTTTATGGAAAGGATATCCAAGAACTATATAAACTCGCTGAAGAATTCTGCATAAGAAATTACATTGTAGTAGTTTCCGGTTGTGGGGCTATGGATATCGGTTTAATAAAAGATGAAGATGGCAAAACTCTCTATGATAGATTTCCTGGGGACTTTGATAGAGGATGTCTGGTTAATGTTGGTTCTTGCGTTGCAAATCCACACATTACTGGTGCTGCGATGAAAGTAGCAAATATTTTTGCAAGACGTCCGTTACGAGGTAACTTTGAAGAAATTGCTGATTATATCTTACATAGAGTTGGAGCTGTCGGCGTTGCGTGGGGCGCTATGTCTCAAAAAGCTGCCAGTATAGCTAGTATGGCAAACGGATTAGGCGTTCCAGCCGTAGTGGGTCCACATGCAGCAGAATATCGGCGTATGTTTGTCGGTCGATCTGATGACGAAGATTCGTGGAAGGTATATAATGCAAGAGACGGAACTGCTGACCATTTAGTTGGACCAGGACCAGAACATTTACTTACGACCGCAGAGTCAATAGAGCAAGCGATATGTTTAGTGGCCAAATTGTGTTTAAGACCTGCAGATAATTCAAAAGGTAGGATGATTAAGTTATCTCATTGGATGGACTTGGAGCGGAAATATAAGGGAGTCGATTTTCCAAACGATTTAGAAAAATTCATTCGAGTAGAAGCGGATATTCCTATTAACATGAAAGACGAAATTGTAGCATTTTTAAAAGAAAAAGGTTGGAAACCAAAAGAAATTATAGATCCAACTTTGCTCAAAAGACTATGTCATACATAAAGAATTTTCTTTATTTTTTTATTTAAATCCTTTACAATTTTATTTTTGTTCCAATAACTCAATTACATCCTCAGGAAATTCTTCTCCTCTATTTTTCATTCTGGTAAACATGTCCTTAACATCAGATATCGTACTACCGTAAATATGCAAGGAATTACTAAAATCCAAGTAATGTCCCATTTCTAATCCAAGTTGATCGGCGACATACTTCTGGATTCGAATCATTCCATTTACATTTGCTTCCCACGCTCTAAACAAATCTCTACTCCTCCAGGTCGTTTGCATGATTAATCTATCATCTTTTACTCGCATATAAATCCTCTGAAGACAAGGAGGATCAGTGTGAAATGGATCGACAAGCGGTCGCCAAGTTATTGCTTGAGCTCTACGTGAATACGGCTTTTCTTTTAACTTTCTAATTATATATTCAATTTGATCTATTTTTGGGAAATTTATTACTTCAATGGGTATTTTTTGAATTCCTACTTGGTCTGATATCTTTTTATTTAAATCGAAATCAACTAAAAGCTTTAATTTCCAGATTTTAGAATCATCAGAAATTTGAACTTTGCCTCCTTTCAATAGTTTTTTGTGCTTCCTTACGAAATTATTATCAACAAATTCTAAATCGTAATTTGCATGGATAGAATCCTCCAGAGAATAGGGTGTATATTTAAATATTCTATCATGGTATGAATATGGAAAACTCGTTTCCGACTCCCATAAATAATGATCGTTTGCGCCCTCCATGATTTCTTCAATATAGCCGCTTTGAATGGATCCTATCAAGTAAGTGTCTGCCATACAACCATAAACTTCGAATGAATTTCCATATTTTGAGTTGATTTTCACTACTTTACCTTTCCGAGAAATAGGATTGCTCATTGGGTTTTCTATTTCGATTAGTACAGTAGCATCTTTGGAAGGAAGTTCTTCCTTTTTATCGTATTCAGTTCTAATGTCATCTCCATTGTATAAAACTTGAGCTACGGCTGAAAGCCATGCGTCCCGAACTGTTTTTTCAGAAATAAAAATTACTTGAGCCATATTCTATAACCTTAAGAGATTCACTAAAATTATTTCTTTATTTTATTAGAATCTAATTGTTAAAACCTTAACAAAACCATTATACAACGCCCAATTAAATTGAAGGGTGTTAAATGAGAGTATCTAATTAGATATTTAATTTTTTATTTATAATTACCAACAATATTTAATATTGGCAATTACATAATCTTCTTAGTAATTCTTGAAAGTATAATTGTTGCTTAAATGTGATATCCTTAAAGTTTAG
>JAUWZR010000224.1 GCA_030615235.1 Promethearchaeota archaeon | reverse complement strand
TCTTATTCAAATTGCAAGAAAGCACTAACTCCGAACGGGACTTACGTGACAGTTAACAAAGGGATAATGAAAAAAAATATTGAAGATCTAATTTTCCTTAAAGAACTCGTTGAGGCGGGGAAGCTAAAACCGGTCATTGACAGACGCTATCCACTGGAACAAATTGCCGAGGCTCACATGTACGTTGAAAAAGGGCACAAAAAGGGAAATGTAATAATAACTGTGCAATATAACAACAAACACCTAATAAATAAGGAGGAATTGAAATGAAAAATCCTCTTGAAAATATATCTCAACGCACAGCTGCAAGAATTGCAGGATTCGGAATTTTAATTTGGATCATAACCGGTGCCTATTTATTTTCTGTTCTGAACTCCGGGATCACTGAGGGTATACCGGGAGAAAAAGCGATAATTGCAGCCAGTAGTATTAAAATTAATGAGTGGTTATTATCCATCGTTATTGCGAGTATTCTAATCATAATTATGTGTAATGTAGTGGTAGCTTTGGCACTTTACGCTGTACTCAAGTCAGTAAACAAGAATCTCACGTTGTTTGCGGCAGTTTTTAGGTTGACTTATGCTGTTATTTTTGCAATCACTATGGTCTTTCTTTTTATTGAACCTTTATTGTTTAGCAATGTATTTGCTATCGGACAAATGTTTTATGCCCTTCATATAATTGTCCTTGGTTATGTAATTTTCAAGTTGGGCTACTTTCCCAGAATTATGGGCGTCTTGTTGATAATTGGTGCATCTTTGGGTTATCTAACAGAAGATCTTATACACTTCTTTTTACCTACTAACTATGTATGGATAGCTTTCCCGGGTATCGTGGTTGTTGCTATTGCTGAAATTTCACTTTGCTTTTGGCTTTTATTGAAAGGTGCTAAAATACCCGAAATGAACATGTCTGAAAAATAAGAGACGTCACTCTAAATAAACTCCATTTTTTTTTCGAAGTTTTTTTTTCATAAATATTAAAGATGACCTTTAAAAAGGAAAAAAATAGTAAAGAGAAATAAAAAATAATTTAGGTTCCTTCTTCGTAGCCGTGGATGTAATTATATTGTTCTTCAGTGAGTTTATCTATTTTAACACCCATGGCCTTTAATTTCAAAATACCAACTTGATCGTCTATATCAGATGGAACATTAATCATTCCCGGCTTAAAAGATTCTTTATTTATTACAATGTACTCGGACATTAAAGATTGCAAAGCAAACGACATATCCATAACTTCACTAGGATGCCCTTCAGATAAAACGAGATTTGCGAGCCTTCCTTTTGCTAATAAATAAACTCTTTTTCCATTTGGAAAAGTTAATTCTTCTACATTTGTTCGAACTGGTTTTATTTCTTTAGCATATTCGTATAATTCTTTTGTAGGAATTTCTATATCAAAATGACCTAGATTCCCGAGGATTACGCCATCCTTAAAGAGTTCAAACATCTCCTTAGTTGGTTGAATAACATGTTTACAACCTGTTGCTGTGAGAATTATATCAGCATTTGGTATCGCTTTTTCTATGGGCATAACCTGATATCCCGCAAATTTGGCTTGTAAAGCCTTGATTGGATCAATTTCAGTTACGATTACATTTGCTCCTAATCCGCGAGCTTTTAACGCCATACCAGAGCTACAGTGGCCATATCCCGCGATAATAACCGTCTTACCAGCAAATAAAACATGCATGCCATATATCGCAGAAATGATTCCTTGTCCGGTCCCCAACTCGTTATCAAACTGATTCTTACACCGAGCATCATTTACAGGAAATAATGGTACTTTAAGTGCTCCATTTTTATCCATTGCCTTAAACCTTTTAACTCCTGTAGTTGTTTCTTCTTGACACCCAATGATTGTGCCATTCTCTATTAATTCAGGGAATTCTTTATGAGCAGTTACTATCATATCTGCTCCATCATCGATTAAGATATTAGGATTTGCTTTTAAGCATTCACGAATGCACCAATAAAATTCTTCGTCCGTATTTCCATGCCAAGCAAACACATTTATTCCTTCTTGAACCATAGCAGCAGCAACATCATCTTGAGTCGACAACGGATTACTTCCGCAGAGATAGACTTCTGCACCCCCGGCTTTCAAGGCTCGGGCGAGAATTCCCGTTTCTTTAGTTATATGTAAGCATCCCGCAATAGTTATACCTTTCAATGGTTTTTCAACAGAAAATCGTTTCCGAATAATGTCACCAATGACGGGCATTTTAGACTCAGCTATATATAACGCTTCTTTGCCTTTTTCTGCTAGTTTTTCATCTGCAACTTTATAATTTACCATAATAACTCAATTTATAATTTTTTGTTAATAAAATAATTAATTTAAGCATCAATTTAAATATACTATTGGTTAAAGAATAAAAAATTTCCTAAAAATATTAACATTTAAATAACATAAATTTTATTATATTCTTATGACTAAAGCTAAAGATGAATTTAAGAGCCGTAATCTCATTAAGAGTTTCAACAGTGAATCTAAATATGCTATAACCAAGCTTACACAGATTTTAGGTTATTCTAGACAGACAATTAAAAAGCAATTTGATGATCTGAAGATAGAAAAAATAATTAGTAATTTTACAATCAATATTAATCCGAAGATTCTTCCCATTAATTTAAAATATGTATTGTTAGAGATAAAAACCAACCCCAACGAACCAGAACTTTTAGAAAATTTGTTAAAAATATCCCAATTAAAAATTCTTGATGGAGTTTTAGGAGAATATTCTCTATTTGCTTTACTCATTTTTCGTTCACCTGAGGAGTATTACCAGGTTTTAAGTATAATAGATAAAATAATGGCTAAATCGTATTTTAAGAAATATCATATAATTGAGACAATTAAAGTGTTCAAGACTAATGGGATTGAATTGGATGACAATAAAATAGATTCAAATTTCGAAATTGATAGCATAGATTATGTAATATTAAAAATATTGCAAGAAAACCAGAATTTTAAACCTATCTCGACTTACGAGATTAAAGATATAATTAATGATAAGTATAAAGAATTTTTAAATGAGATGAACAGACAAGGTATCTCACAATCTACAATTCATAACAGAATTAAAAAGCTTGAAAAAAAGAATGTAATTCTTAACTATGCGCTTAACTTCTGTCCTAAAAAGATTGGATTTAGAGGAAAATATCTCGTAAGAATTAAACCTAAGGATCCTTCCAAATATAATGAAATTGCCTTAAATTTAGTAAAAAGTAACTTTATAACCGATCTTTTCAGGATAGGAGAACAACATGGTTTATTTGCGATAGTTCGCGTTAAAAAGGTCGAAGATTACGCAGAATTCATAAAAATTTTGTACCAATCCGATGAAATTGAAGATACTTTTACTAGTTTTGTTCTAGATGAATTAAAAACCTATACTAATTTTGTTATTTATTAGAATAACCTGAGAACATTTCGAATCTCAAGTTCATTTTTAATCACTCTCTAATGATTTATATTTCATTTCAATTACATTTTTTTTATTAAGATTAATATCAATATTATAGATTAAATAAAATCATAACCTTGCGAGGAGTTTCATATATTTCGAGACATTAAAGATTTTGTTAAAAACCCTAATCATAAGAAAATTGCTATAATAGATATAGAAACAACAGACATTCAAACTGAAGGGTGTATAATTGAGATAGGCATTGTTGAACTTGATTTAGTAACTGGGGCAACTCGAATATTATTTGATTCATTGGTAAAGGAATTACCATTTGGAGATATACACAGAAATGCATGGATTTTCAACAATTCTGATTTGAAATTCGAAGATTTTGAAGACGCACCTAGTTTAAACAATGTAAAAAATCAAATCCAAGAAATTTTCGATCATTATTCATTGACTGCATATAACACTTCGTTCGATTTTGGATTTATGGAATCGAGAGGTTTTGTTATAAAAAAGGATATCCCAGATATTATGGCAGTAGCGAAAAAAACTTGTAAGATTATGCATTCAAGAGGGGGATATAAAATTCCAAAGATGCAAGAAGCCTGGGATAATCTTTTTCCTAACACAAATTATATAGAAAAACATAGAGCAGTTGACGACGCAATTCATGAGGCTAAAATGCTTTTTGAAATGTATAAAAGAGGAGATTATAAAGTT
>JAUWZR010000007.1 GCA_030615235.1 Promethearchaeota archaeon | reverse complement strand
CGTAATCAACAACCGTTGCTCCACTTGCTTCTACGAGTTTTTTTAGCGTAGTTGGTCTCATAGGATCGTCTGATTCCATCCATTCGGCAGGTCGCATATAATGACACCCAGGATGGACAGCAACTTTTAGACCGTCGAGTGGTTTAGTAATTGCTCCTTTGACCCTGTCTAATTTATCGCTCAGCACATCAACGAAATGCTTAATATCTATTGTGCCTTTATATTCTTTCCCGATCTTAGCGAGCTCTTTATTGACCTTATCCATTCTCCATGAATCGTGTTTTAATTGATGCTGAACACCTCTAAGCGTGTTACTACAACCATTACAAAGAGAAATTATATCCTTTCCTTCAGCTTCCGCTAAACACAGATTTCTCGCACCAATTGCTAGCCATGCGTCGTTATCAAACGATTTCATCCCCGTAGGATCAGGACAACAAGAAAAATTCGTTTGCGACGTTTCAATTCCAACTTTATCAAAAACTTTTCTGGATGCGGCTTCTATGAAAGGAATACGGTTTCCAATTGTACAACCTTCAAACATTTTATATTCTGTCATTTTTTTATCATTCCTCCTATTTTAGCTTTTTATCTGCTCCAATATTTTTTAATAAAGTTTGGAATTCACTAACATCTGGCTCCGCAACAGCGGGTAGACCCAATTGTTCTCGTCTACGCTCTATAGCAGGCTGTGTAGGAATAGCCTTTGCACTGTCAAAAATCGCTTTTGCTTGTGAATAAATAAAATCAGGCGCATTTCCATTTGCTACACTTTGATTTTTTAAAAGTGTAAAAATCTCAGTTAATTCTATGTTTTGGGGACACACTTCGTCGCAAGTATCGCAAACAGTACAACCCCAAATGGTCAGAGCATCAGCGGAAAATATCGCATCTTTGTATCCTAACAAGGCGTTTAGTATATTACTTCTAGGATTGTATCCTGTAGTCGTATAGAAATCTGTTGTTACGTTGGTAACTGGACAATTGTCCGAACAGCGACTACATTGATAACAATATTTAATTAAATCAGACCCGATATGATAATCCATAACTTGTTTTCGAAATTCAAAATCTACTGTCATTTTTTTCACATATTTTTCAATTTTTCATTTCCATTTATTTTATATATTTATTGGCGTTTACCCCGGGCAAGGGGCAGTTATATCCAATCTATTATTTTTATTGGATATTCATCCTAAGCCAACATTCAACTTGCGAGAGTAAACCTCTTCACCGTTTTCTTTAACAACGGTTATGTGGGCTGCACACGATAGTCAACAATCGAAACAACGCACGATCATTTCTAAAAGGTTTACTACACCTTCCGGTACTTCTTCGCTCATTTTTTAATCACGGTTTCCTCTTTTTATTTTTAATCAATCCAAGGGTCTGGTAATTTTAATCCTTCTAATGCCTTATCTTCAAATACTTGTTTGGCAACATGCATTAATGTTTTCTCAATACCAGCAATGTTGTGATTCGTCGCTACTAAGAGATTTGCTTTCTTACAAATTCCATCAGCATCAGACCAAATATGGTATAACAATAACCCTCTAGGAGCTTCAGTCACCCCTATACCTACACCTTCTCTTGGTTGTACGTCCAAAGTTTTACAATCAGGATTTACTACATCTGGATCTTGCAAGAGTGTAGCAACCATTTCGATCGACTCAACTAATTCAATTAATCGAGCCCAGTGATATGCGAAAGTATGATGGGAAATTGGTCCAATTTTATCTCTAAAGGCTTTAAGCGCATCGTCAGCTAAAGGAGTTGCCATTTTATCAGCACAATTAATCATCGCTAATGTATTAGCACGATAAATTCCCTCAGGATACCCTGCAGGCTTGTAATACATATGGGTTGCATACGAATGTTCTGGGATATGCTCACCAAGAGCGTTTAAATAGTTATGCACATCATAGTCAATTTTTTTACCTTCAGGAGTAACTATTCTGATATCGCCTTCATATATATCGTGTACACCATTTTTTGTCATACCTAAATAATAAGTAGGAACAACACCTACGTTAGCAACAACGTCCCAATAGTCTGTTACTACCTTTAATCCGATCTCGACAGTCTTCTTTGCAAATTCGACTTGTTCAGGAATCATTTTCAAAAATTTATCCCGAGAAGCTTCGCTCATTGGCTTTTTCATGCCTCCAACAATTGCAGAAACAGGATGAACCGATTTTCCTCCAATATCCGCACATAGTTTTTGGCCAAAATCCATCATTTTCAAAGCCATTGCTCCAACATCAGGCATTTTGTTAATCACATGAACGACATTCCTTAACGCAGGATCCGCAAACGGACCTAATAAGAAATCAGGTGCAGCGAGTGCGTAAAAGTGTAGTGCGTGGCTGGAATATTGTTTCGCGTTTTGTAGCAAAATTCGTAATTTTCGAGCTGGTTCTGGGATTGTAACCCCCCAAGCATCCTCAACAGCTTTAGTAGGAGTTAAATGATGTGGGATTGGACAAATTCCGCAAATTCTAGGCGTGATTCTAGGTATATGTTCGCAATAGCGTCCTTCAAGAAACTTTTCAAAAAACCTTGTTGAAGTAATGTTAAATTGAGCGTCTTTTACCTTGCCATCATCTCCGATGACGATTCTTAATCCACCATGTCCCTCTAATCGAGTGACTGGTTCTACTGTTATTTCTTTTACCATCTTTTTTACACCTACCTATAATTTTTGTTTGTAGCTAATGTAAACTTTTCCATGAAGCCGAGCTTGTCCTTAACTTGAGCAAGCAATTCTTCTTTTAATAAAGCCACATTAAAGCCCTTCGTTACTACATCAGCAAAGCGTTCAGCTTGATCAACATTCCAAGCTGTTTGACCAAAGCAGCCAGAACAAGGCGTGTTAACTTTCATACACAAACCTCCACATCCAGCTCTTGTTATCGGACCTGCACATAGGTAACCTTGTTCTATTAAACAATCGGTTGAGTTTGGGAGTCCTTCGTAATCCCGTTTAACTTTCGTCATTTGAGATTTGCTTCCGATTTCAAGGTCGCATTGGTCGCACACATTTGAAATCTTTATGAACTCTCTATTGTTCTTTAGATACATAAGGATGTTTGCATATATATCTCCTGTATCAGCAGGCACGTTAGCTAAAGCGGTTTGAGCTTCACCCGTTTTTCTCACTTGTTTTAAAATATCCCCCGCTAAATCAAATCCTGACATTAACGGTACATTTAAGAACAAAGTTAAGAACTCGTGTATAATCTTCTTGTCACCGGAACTAAGTTGATGCATATTTTGTGTCATTGTTTTCAATTTTTCTGCTCTTGCTGAGACTGTTTTTGCTGGGCCGAGACAGCCAACGCATGGGTTACCATTATCAGTACATTTTAAAGTACAACCAATACTAGTAATGGGACCAAAACATAATTCGTATTTTTCTAGTAAACAATTTTCGTTATTTAGAGAACAATCGTTACAGAAAGACAAATCTGCCATTGGCTGTGGCTTTTGACCGAGTAAAAATTGAACTGCGCTTATAATAGCTTCTGGTTTCGGAGGACATCCCGCCATAAATATATCAACGCTTATGACTTCGTCCAATGGAACGATTTTTCCTGTAAATCCCGGCATGTGTTCTTTTGGTTCGTGCGGAGATTCGTTAGTAATCGATTCCGTTTCTGTGAATTTTCTTTTGATAGCTTCTTCAATATCCCACTTATTAGCTAATCCGTGAACATTACCGTAGCAGGCACAACTACCAAACCCAACTATGAGTTGGCATTTAGCCCTCATGAGTTTGGCGTTTTCTACATCCGTATTTGTTCTCATACTTCCTTCTACGAAGCCTACTAGAACATCACCGTCTGGTCGCGCTTTTAGTGAATCGAGTTTGAAATCTACAACTGCTGGCCAATAAATTATATCGAGCGCTGGAAGAACTGGCAACAATCCTAAATGTGCATTCAATAAGGATTGATGACATCCCCAGCAATCACTACTCTGCATAAAAGCTACTTTTACTGCCATTTTTCATCTTCTACTTTTTGTTTTTTTATTTGATTTTTAAAATTAGCTAATTTGTTTTAAAAAATTAGTTGTGTTTATTTAATCATAATTTTATAAAAAAACTTCTGCTTTTGCAAATAACTGTTGCGATAAAGTTTCAAATTACAATAGTAAAAAAAATATACGATAGCAGAACTCTTCTTATTTGGGGTCGAGATCGGGAGTCCCTAGAGAACTTCTTCAAGGAACGCTCTACTATTCAATTGTTATGGTGTTAATGACTTTTTTCTGGTTTTACGTACCTTCTACAGGGATAGATAACGCAAATCCTACTGCTCTACTTATTATTGGATGTGTTTCGGGTGGAGATGGATTAGTGGATATAATAGGGCGTAAATTCGGTGGAGAAAAAAAGTTTGGAATTAAAGGAAGCGAAAAAACCATTATAGGAAGTATAAGCATGTTGGTTGGATCGATATTAATTAGCTCTATTCTCGTCTTGATCTTTTCTCTAGAAGTTTCGCATTTTAATATAATAACACTTGTTTTACCGATAATTGTTGTTAACATAGTTGCCACTGTAGTAGAAGCGTTATCACCTAAGGGGATTGATAATTTCACAATTTTTCTGGCGGTCATAATCGTTATCTTGATAATTGAGTTAGCATTTCCAGACTTTTGGCCTTATTCTTTTAGTTTCTAATATAATCTCCAGGAGTTTAAATGACGGCAAAAGATCTAATTGTTTTAAAGCTTGGCGGTTCATTGCTTACGGACAAATCAACGGCATACAAACTAAAAGATAATGTTATAAAAGCGATTGCTACAGAAATAAAAGAATGTATTGATTTAGGACTAATCAAAAGTCTTGTGATTGTCCATGGGGTGGGTTCTTTCGGCCATCCCCCCGTGTTAAAATATAACCTTCATAAGGGCTTTAGAAATAAAGAGCAATTAATTTCGATGTCAAAAACGCAGCAAATCGTGAACGAGCTTCGAAAAACGATAGCCATTACATTTCTGGAAGAAGGAGTTCCTATCAACTTGATACACGCCTCTTCGATGGTTGTGGGCAATAAGATGCTGATAGCAGATCATGCATTTACCTCTTTAAAAGGATTTTTATCTTTAGGGATGGTGCCACTAATAGGAGGAGACATGATGTACGATAAAAGTATGGGATTTAGCGTTTGCAGTGGAGATCAAATTGCTGTAGTTCTTTCACGCGTTTTACAAGCTAAACAACTAATATTTGCAATAGATGTGCTGGGTGTATACGATAAAGACCCAAAATCAGGAAAACATGCACAATTTCTTAGAGAAATTAATATCAATGAGATTGAGCAATTATTAAGCAAAACGAAAGAAACAACTAAAAATGATGCGTCTGGCAAAATGCGAGGTAAATTACTTTCGCTGGCTTCGATCAAAGATCAAATACAAGAAGGTCTTGAAGTAGTTATTCTCTCAATGAACCGGAAGGGTGTTCTCAAGAATTATCTAAAAGGAGAAGAAAGTGAACTGACTAAAGTAATTTACAATTAATAGAAGAAAAATATCAAGATTTAAGTAAAACTCTGGAATTTTTATTCCTCTAAAATTTCTTTTTTTTTCATTTTTCTAAACAAGTGCCGAAATCCCATAATTGGATGCGTGTATATCATCCGAGGTCCAGCATAACGCATTATTGTTCTTATCTTTTCCCTCATGTCAGGTTTATAACAGTGAATTGTACATATATCGCATGTAGGTTTTTCTTCGCCGAATCGACAATTTTTCAATCGTTCCTCAGCGTATTGAAAAAGATCTGAGCATTCTTGACATAAATCATTGCCACAGTCATGAAAATGTTTACAGTACATCCGAATCATAGTGTTGATTGTTTCATATTCTTGTTCTAAACGACTTTTTGAGGTAGACATATTAAAATCACATAAAGTAGTCAGATTTAATATTTAAAATAATCTAGAATAAAAAAAAAGTAAATTTTAGATCAAAAATTTCATTTCTTAAATTTATGAATACTATTCTTAAATATTATTACATGCAATATATCTATATATGCTCATAGGATATCAATATAGTAATATAACAATAAAATGAAAGTATTCAATTAGGAACAGGTGAGAAAACAGATTTCACAGAATTCTTTAGAAACTTCAGACGGGAAAAGCCAAAAAAATCTGACAATTGAAAGAAAACATATTTTTTTAGTGCTTACATTGTCATTTATGGTCAATTTTGACAGCAATGCGGCAATTCCGATAATTGCAACTTATGCAGGAAAATTAGGAGCCTCGTTATTATTCACGGGATTTATCGTAGGAATTTATTCCATGGTTCATATTCCTTCAAATATAATTTTTGGAAGGTTAGTTGACAAATTCGGCAGAAAAGGATTAATATCTTTCGGAGTATTTTTAGATGGGTTATCAATGCTTTTGTACACAATTGCTCAAAATCCTCTATTCCTTTTATTTGGAAGAATAATTCACGGAATAGGTGGTGGTTTTGGAGGACCTGCTACAATGGCTTATATATCAGACGCTACTACCCAGAGACGAAGCGGAAGGGGGATGGCACTATATGGAATATCCATCGGATTTTCAAATTTGGTAGGATTTTTGTTAGGTGGGGTAGTTGCTCAAATAATTGGAGAAAGCAATTTTTTTTTCATAATAGCAATTGTTTTATTCGTCATGTCATTTACATCACTACTTCTTCCTTCGATTTATCAACCATCCAAAGAGAAATTTAACCTCCGCGAGGAAATCAAACAATTCAGAAAAACAATCTTTAGAAAATCTATGATAAGTCCTTACTTTTCGATTTTAGCAATGATGTTTAACATGGGAATTGTTACAGCAGCATATACAGTAATGTTAGAGTCTGCAACATATACAGTTGGTCAAACGGGGATGATACTTAGCATTATGGTTATTTTTTCGATACTTATTCATTATCCCGCAGGAATATTGAGCGATAAAATAGGTTACATTAAGGTAATCTTAATTGGATTATTTCTAATTGCGTTATCATTTGGAGTTTTTATAATATCTTTAGAAGCCCCATTACCTATGATCGGAATGGCTATTCTCGGCATAGGCCATGGACTGATATTTCCTTCCTCAGCTGGAATGATTAAAGAGAAAACTGAAGATTCTGAGAGTGGTGTAGCGACAGGAACATTCTATGCCTTAATTGTAGCAGGCGTGGCTATTGGAGCACCTGTCTCTGGTTTTGTATACGAAATTTATAACGCCCAATTTACTTTGGCGTTAGGAATCATCGTTCCATTATTCATAGCTATCCTTCTTGTAGTGCTTTTAAAATATTTTAGAGAGGATTAATCGTTAATTAAATATTCAAACTAAATAAATTAGAATCGCTAAATATTGCTAGAAGATTCCTTTTTTTTTAATTTCAATTTTTGTGTTTAATAAAATCAGTCTTATCAATTTCTTGTTGCTAAGAATAAATTATTAAAGGATTAGTATTTCGTATTTAAATCGGCACTTACATTTTATAAATGGATTGATAAGAATTATCAAAATAAGAAATAATGTCAACATTTTCTGACCTATAAAAGTTTGTTGCTAAGCGGTTTTCATTACATAAGAATCTGAATAAGTATTCATTAGCATGATTGGATTACTTACAATCTGAAAAGATTCTCTATAAATAAGATTGATTCCTACTATATAATCAATAGAAAATTTTCTATTCATTTAACCAAAAATTAAGAATAAAAACAAAAAAAAAAGAATATTTAAAAAGTGATGTAAAAAAAGTAATAACGACTGGTCCTACAGTTTCAGGATTGTTTGCACCAGACCAAGAGAATTTAGTTGATCCTGGAGATAAAACAGACACTGATTTCGAGCGATGCGTACAATGCGGTTATTGCCGTAACGTTTGTAGAGTGTATAGTATAACCTTTTCCGAAAGAGATTATGCTGGTGGACGTAATAGAATCCTCAAAGCCTTATCTAAAAAGGAGCTTGATTTCGATAAAGAAGAAATAATACCTTCGCTCTATCAGTGTATGCTTTGTGGCCATTGTAGGACCGTTTGCCCAGTAGGAATCGATACATTAGAAGTTTTTCAGAATTACAGAAGAACTGCGGTGCGTAAAGGAGTTCTACCTGAAAAACTGGGAATCTTAAAAAACTCGATACTAACAAATAAAAATCCATTTCTCGAAGATGGAACTGATAGGTTTAGTTGGTGTGATTCGGAAACTTGTAATGAAGGACATCAGGCTTATGAACGTGGAGTAGAACATGCTAGAAAAATAGAATCCGGAGAATTAAAAGCGAGTGATATTGATGAGCATTTGGTTGGTTATTTCGTTGGTTGTACTTCAGCTTATAGAAATAATGAACTGAGCACTGCAACTAGTCGAATTTTAGATAAATTAGGTGTGAAGTTCATTGTTTTTCCCGAAGAATATTGTTGTGGGTCGGTTATGTTCCGAACTGGGTTAGAAGACGAAGCTCTTCAATTAGTTAAATATAATGTTGAAATGATCCAAAAGTTAGGAGTTAACGAACTCGTCTTTTCTTGCGCTGGCTGTTTTTCTACATTTACAACTGAATACACTAAATTTACAGAAGGAGATCTTGGGTTTGAACTTTCTCATTTGGTTCAATTTGTTCCTAAAATCGCAAAACAAAAGGGACTTAAAATAAGATACACGAAGCGTACAAAAGAAGACCCTATGATTATTACATATCACGATCCTTGCCACTTAGGAAGATATTGTGGTGTTTACGACGAGCCAAGAGAACTAATAAACATGATTGAAGGTGTTAAGTTTATAGAGATGAGACATAACAATGAAATGTCGTTATGCTGTGGTGCGGGAGGCGGAGTAAGAGCTTTATATGGAGAAATCTCACTTGATATTGCTAATAGTCGGTTAGATGAAACTGTAGCATGCTGGGAGAATATTAATGAAGACCGCTTAAAGGAAGCAATAGAAACAGATGCGGAAGTTTTAGTTAGTGCGTGTGTGTTTTGTAAAAATAATCTTCATCTCGCTGCTAGTGAAAATAAACCTGACCTACCAGTTATAGATTTGTCTCAAATCCTTGAAGATTGCGAATTTTATTAAAGCTTTTTTATTTTCTAATTATAATTTTTATTTTTTTGAACTATATGAACTAAGATTTTAAGTGCATTATGTATTTCTGAAGATAATTCTAAAATTCTAATTTATAACCTAAATTCTTTAAATTTTTCTATCTTATTTTTTAGTATGAATACGAAAAAAGTGAGTTCAAACATTATTAAGCTAGCTCACGGCGCAGGGGGAGTATTGCAAGAAGAACTCATCTCATTTATTACCAAAAATATTACCTTTAAAAGTGTTAACAAAGGAATTGGTGTTAAAGAACTCGACGACGGAGCAACAATTCCTTTAGAAAATTACGAACAGGAAATAGTAATCACGGCTGATGGACACACCGTTTATCCGTTATTTTTTCCTGGAGGAAATTTAGGAACTCTAAGTGTTTGCGGCACGATAAACGATTTAATAATGATGGGTGCGCAGCCTATAGCATTAACTTCAATTGTTATCGTAGAAGAAGGTTTTAAATTTAAACTGTTAGAAAAAATAATAAACGCTTTCAACTTTAAAGCAAAAGAGGCAAACATCGCAATTATCGCTGGTGATACAAAGGTGATGCCAAAAGGAACGCTCAATGATATGATAATGGCAACGACAGGTATAGGAATCAAAGATAAAAACATTAAGGTGTTAGATAGCAATTTAAAACTGGGAGATAAAATTATCGTGACAGGAAGTATAGGAGATCACGGAACTGCATTAATCGGTAGCCGCGAAGGATTAAATATATCAACCGATTTAAATTCTGATGTAGGTCACTTGCTTGAGATTTACAACGCTCTTAAAGAAGATATTAGTAACAATAATATTCACGCAATGAAGGACCCAACGAGAGGTGGAATAGCAGGAGCACTTAACGATTGGGCAAATAAATCGGATGTTAGTATCGTTTTAGAAGAAGATAAGATTCCAATCAAAAAGCAAGTTAATGCGATATGCGAGATGCTTGGATTAGACCCTTTTGGTATTGCTAGCGAAGGAAGAGCTCTAATGTCTGTGGATCATATTAGAGCTGAAGAAATATTATCTAAAATAAAGTCAACTTCAATTGGAAAAGACGCCGAGATAATCGGTGTAGTCAAATCAGACAATCCAAAGAGAGTTTTGTTAAACACGATAGTAGGGGGAACAAGGTTTGTAGATATGCCATTAGGAGAACCCATCCCTAGAATTTGTTAATCTTCTTTTTCTTCCATTTCTATATGATTAATTATTTTTTCAATACTTTTTTCTAGTATTTGAATATCTTTTTTTGATGTATTCCATACTTCCTTAAGATCAACTGTAAAATATCTATGAGATAATTTATCTCTCATTCCAGTTACTTTTTTCCATGGTATCTCTTTGGAATGTTTTTTTATATCATCAGAAAGGTTCTTTGTAGCTTCTCCAATTATTTCAAGCTCCCTTATTACAGCACTTTGAATCAAGCGTTTGTTTGTAAAAGTTTTAAAATCTATATCCTTTGTAAATTCTATAATAAATTTACATGAATCAAGAATATGACTTAAAAAGAGGTTACTTTTATCATTCATTCATAAATCACAATTGCTTCTTCTAATACATGATCCTTAAAGTAAGGGCTTATTCCATTTCGAGATAATAGATCGATCTTCATATTTAAAGCTTCAGATAACTCAATTTCTATACCAACATGATCTAACAAGCTAATTCCCTCAGGGAAATCTACAATCAAATCTAAATCACTTTTTGGCGTTGCTTCATTGCGAGCATAAGATCCAAAAACTAAGATCCTTTTAATACCATGCTTTACTAGAATAGAAATTATTTTTTCTTTAATCTCTTCTTTTAATTGAAACTCATTGTTCAATTTGCATCACTTCTAATTTAAATTGAATATATTTTAATTATAGAGATAAATTATCTTAAATAACTTCTACTATATATAAAGATGATTTACATTATTATAATTTGCTAAACTTTCAATAAATTTTACCTAGCTAATATTATGAATATTCCCGGAGCAAGCATACTTAAGAGTAAGGAATTCACAGAAAAAATAATTAAATCAATAAATAAAATTGTAAAGGAAATAAAGAAACCAGTTAAATTCATGCACGTGTGTGGTACTCACGAACACACTCTTTCGAAGTATGGGCTAAGACCATTGTTACCTAAGGAGATAGAAGTCCTTTCAGGTCCTGGGTGCCCTGTCTGCGTATGTCCCGCTGCAGATATAGATAAAGCAATTGAGCTTGGGAAACGCGATGATACGATTATCACTACTTTTGGCGACATGATACGCGTTCCCGCCACTAATCTATCTTTAGCGGAATTGAAAGCAAAAGGAGCCGATGTAAGAATAGTATACGGTCCACACGATGCAATTAAAATTGCGAAAGAAAATCCGAATAAAGAAATTATCTTTTTTGCTATCGGCTTCGAAACAACAGCTCCTTTAATAGGATACGAAATTCAAAGTAGACCACCTTCTAATTTCTCGGTTATTTGCGCATATAAATTAATACCCGCGGCATTAGAGCTTTTAATCAGTCAATCCCAGCTTCGAATTGATGGATTTATTTCGCCGGGTCATGTTTCTACAATTATTGGTTTACAACCATTTAAGATATTTTCCGATGCTTATAAAGTACCTAATGTGATCGCTGGTTTTGAACCTAACGACGTATTATTGGGCATCTTAATGCTTCTCCGGCAAATCAAAAATAAAAAATTCGAAACATTAAATGAGTATTCGAGAGTTGTAAAACCTGAGGGAAATAAAATTGCTCAGGAAATTATAGCCGATGTTTTTCAATCCGTATCAAGTCCTTGGAGAGGAATTGGACGAATACTTGATGGAGGTTTGGCTATACGAGACAAATACGAAGAATTTGACGCTGATAAGAAATTTGATATAAAGATTAATAAATCGCAAGATATTCCTCCAGGATGTTCTTGTCACTTAGTCATGGTTGGTAAAATTTATCCGACGGAATGCGAATTATTTAAAACATCTTGTACTCCTCTTAATCCTATTGGACCTTGCATGGTTTCCATGGAAGGAACTTGTAGCATTTATTATAAATATCACTAACAATTGCTCATTTTTAATTGTAGTAATTAGATTATCAATTTTTACTATTTTATGGTATAATTTTATAAACGTTTTAGTTGAAATGTAACTATGACAAGTGAAATTGAAATTGAAGGTTATTGTGAGGAGCGATTCAAGTCCGTAAAGGAAGCTTTTCAATCTAATTTTGACGATAATTTAGAAGTTGGTGCTTCTTTTGCTGTAACTCTCAATGGCAAACATGTAGTTGATCTTTGGGGTGGTTACGCTAACGCCGCTAAAACTAAACGGTGGAAAAAAAATACAATCGTAAATGTTTACTCCACAACTAAAGTTATGACAGCAATATGCATTCACATGCTTGTAGATCGTGGTTTATTGGATTTAGATGCTCCAGTTGCTAAATACTGGCCTGAGTTTGCTCAAGCTGGAAAAGAAAATCTACCAGTTCGGTATCTCCTTAGTCATACTTCTGGTTTGGCAGGGTGGGATAAGGTTATTCGGGCTAAAAAACTCTATGATTGGGACTTAATGGTAAAACTTTTAGCAGCTCAAAAACCTTGGTGGGAGCCGGGGACGAAAAGTGGATATCACACGACAACCTTTGGATATCTTTTAGGTGAATTGATAAGACGCGTTACAAAAAAGACGGTTGGGACTTTTTTTCGAGAAGAAATCGCAAATCCTCTCGGAGCTGATTTTTACATAGGTTTGCCCGAAGAACACGATCTTAGAGTTGCTGACTTAATACCTCCCCCTCCAGTAGATTTAAGTACTTTTGGTGATATAGATCCAAAATCAGTTGCAATGAGAAGTTTGATGAACCCAATTATTGATGTTCAAGAAACCAAAACTAGAGAATGGAGGAATGCTGAAATTCCCGCTGCAAATGGACACGGAAATGCTAGGTCCGTATCGCGAATAACGGCGGCATTGGCATGTGGTGGTGAGCTTGATGGAATTCGTTTATTATCTGAAGAAGCTATTAAACGCTCTATTGAAGAGCAGTCTTATAGTAATGATTTAGTGTTAAATGTACCAATTCGTTTCGGATTAGGTTGGGGGCTTCAAAGTAAAGAGATACCGATTGGTCCGAATCCAAACCTATTTTTTTGGGGAGGTTATGGTGGTTCCGTAATAGCGGTTGATCTTGATGCGAAAATGAGTATATCTTATGTAATGAATAAAATGGCTTCCACGCTCACTGGTGATCCTCGTAGTGAGAAGCTAATAAAAGCGTTATATAATTCATTATGAATTTAAATTGACCATGGAAACGTTTTATCGTATTTTTCCTCAGCCCAAGAATCTGTCGCCATGAAATTTGCTCTAAAACCACTTTTATAATTTTTTTCATAATACGTTTTCACATGACGTCCCCAATGTATTTTATCGAAATCGACTCTTGTGGATCGTTGTAATTTCACATTTTCTTCATAATGTTCTGTGCTATACTCTATGCTGCATTTCCAAAATCTTGCTTTTTCTTTCATGTAGGTTTTTTCTTTCCCGCGATCTTCTTCGATCCAACATGCGAAGCAAATGTCATCCTCACCCTTCAGACAATTGTTTAAATATTGTAAGCGGGATTCAAACCCACCTTCACTGGAAGCCCAATAGCCTCCCCAATAACTAGTTAATACAATAATTACGCGTCCTTTTAATTCTCTTACTGTTGGCCATTGGTAATCGTTTTTCCTAAAATCGCTATGAGAATACAGGTATTTAGGTGATAAAGTATCAAGAATTACCTTATTTAATCTTTTTATGCCATATAATTCGCTCGGTTCGTTATTCGCGTCAACAATACAATCCTTTAATTCGATAAAAAGGGTTATAGGTGCATGTTCATTACTCTGTTCATCTGACCAGTCCCTCAATAATGTGAGCCAATTGGATAGCAATAAATCTCCAGGATTCCCATCTACATTAATTGCAGCATCAACATGTCTGGGCAAGTGATATACTTCAAAATCACCAACTTCTTGAATCCTATCGTCGTGTATGTCATATTCAAGCCCTCTAACACCGTGATTAAGTTGTTTTCGAACAGAAATGTTGAAAGAATTATGACTGGTTTTGAAAAAAGCTTGATGATAAGGTATATCCCATCTCAAATCGTCATTAGTCATTTTAAATCAAATTATGGTAGTAAATTAGTATATATTTTTAGTAATTACATAATAGTTCTAAGTTTGTTATTATAATAAAATATTAATTTTATTTTTAAGGGATGCTTTATTAGATTAGCTTTAAATTCTAGAAGGATTTTCGCAGTTTAACTTGAAGCAAATTACTTATAATCTGGATATAACTGGAATAGTTCAAGGAGTAGGATTTCGTCCATTTTTGTACAAATTAGCAAGAGATTACGATTTAAATGGGATAATCTTAAATCGAGGAAATGCGGGTGTAAGACTAACTTTACAGGGCAAACGAGATGACTTTAAAAAGTTCCTTGATGCCATAAAAAAAAAGAAACCAAGTATATCTTACATTGAAAACCTTACTGTTAAAGAAAGCGAAACAAGCGATAAATTTACCGATTTAAGGATAGAAAAAAGTGAAGAAGGAAGAGGTGTCAGCTTAACATTACCTCCTGATATCGCCATTTGCGATGGTTGTTTAAGGGATATGCGCAATAAAGATTTAGAAAAGTATTATAATTATCCTTTTATCGCTTGTGCTGTTTGTGGACCTCGATATACAACAGTAAAAGAATTACCATACGATAGAGAACGCAGCACAATGGTACAATTCCCCCTATGCAAAAATGCGGAACCAGAATCCTGTGTTAAAGAGTATTTTAATTACCAAAATAGGCGATTTCATGCTCAAACATTCGCTTGTTCAGTATGTGGTCCAAATTATAAACTATACGATAAGAGAAAGACATTGATTAAAAGCACTAGTATTGATGCGATACTAGAAGAGACTGCTAAAAGGATAAATGAAGGTGAAGTAGCTGCCATTAAGGGAATAGGAGGAGTTCATTTGGTGTGCCTTGCTAACGATGACAAAACAATTTTAAAGCTACGTAGAAGGAAAGGGAAAAGAAAACATAAACCTTTTGCGCTGATGGTTCCAAATTTACACATCCTAAATGAGTGTTTGAATATATCAGAAGAAGAAAAAGAACTCTTAACTTCTTTTCGCAGGCCTATTGTATTATTAGAAAAAAGTAATAACTTCGATAAATCAATGATAAGTTCATTTGTAGCTCCGGGATTAAATAATATAGGAATAATGCTACCATATACTGGTATTCATCATATGCTATTCGATTATGTTGGGAATCAACCGTTAGTATACACAAGCGGTAACAAGTCAAATATTCCTATGGCAATCGAAAATGAAAAAATTTTCGAGCAACTTTACAATTTAGCAGATTTTTTTTTACTTCATAATCGAACTATCTATCAACGGGCCGATGATAGTGTTATAAGAATGCATAATAATAAAGTGAAACTTATTAGGCGATCACGAGGTTATGTTCCCGAGTATTTCGCATTACCATTTGAAGTAGAAATACCTGCAGCCATATCTACTGGACCCGAATTAGCTGTCACCGGAGCACTACTGAGAAGAAATCGAGTTTTTCCAACTCAACATATTGGAAATGTAACTCACTTAGAAACCTACGAATTTTTAAGTAAATCTCTTCAACATATGAAAAAGTTGCTACAGATAAAAGATTCTGAGATAAAGTATATCGCTTGTGACGCTCATCCAAGCTTCACAACAACCAAACTAGCTCAAGAATTAGCTATTCAGTACAATATTAAAACCTATAAAATTCAACATCATTATGCTCATATATTAAGTTTAATGGCAGATAACAAAATAAACTTGGACGATAAAATCGTTGGGATTAGCGTTGATGGGGTTGGATATGGGGACGACGGAAATATTTGGGGTGGAGAGATTATTTTAAGTGGATACAAAGGCTACGAGCGATTAGGTCAATTACAATATCAACTTATGATTGGAGGTGATCGCTGTACTAAGTTTCCTGCTCGAATGGCAGCCTCTATTATCTTAAATTCTATGGAACACGAAGATAGCAAAAGAATTTTTAAAAAAATTGAATTAGCAAGTGACCTGGAGTACGAAAATGTGGAGTTAGACGCTATTATTTCCCAATTTAATCATTATAAAAAATCATCTTTTGACCAAAACATACCATTAACGAGCTCAGCTGGAAGGATATTTGATACAGTAAGCTATCTTTTAGGAGCATCAAACCTTAAGACCTATAGAGGTGAACCTGCGATGAAGCTCGAAGGGTTTGCTTCAAAAGGAAATCCAGATAGTATTGAGTTAGAAATTAAATATTACAAAAAAGATGGAATGTTCTTCATAAACACTTCAGAATTAGTTGTAAATATCTTGAACCTCCTTGAAAATCCTAAAATTAATCGAAATGATATCGCGGCAAAATTTCACATGGTTTTTGCAGAAGCTTTTGCAGATATAGCCATAATAGTTGCTGATTTTAATAAGATTGATAAAATTGGTTTAACTGGAGGAGTAGCTTATAACAAGTTATTTTCAAATGCAATTAAAGATACTGTTTTAAGAAATGGATTAGTTTTTTTAGAACACGACAAAATTCCTCCAGGAGACGCAGGGATTAGCACAGGTCAATTAATTGGAGGATACTTCAAACATAGTTATTAGATGATACATATATATTAGAATCTATTTTATATTTTATTTTATTTTTTTAATTATAAAAAAAAGGTTGATTGTTATGAAATGTAAAATAATTGAAACTCCACTAAAACCCAATAAAGCAGAACCAGTAATTAATGAATGGTTGGCTGCTCATAGTCATTTAAATATAAAATTTGTACAAGAGACAATGATTGGAGCTAAGACTTTGAGAGCAACATATTACTATGAGGAATAAGGAATAAAGAAAACCCATTTTTTTTTATATTACTTTTAACTTTTTTTTATTTTGCCAAATGAGAGAGGATGTCGGCTGTGGCTTATGTGCGGTTAGGTGTCCAGAAAGAGCGCTCTCAATGATACGATTCAAAAGAGAAAATATACCTGGAGCGATTTAGTGTTATTCTTTTTTTTTTTCAACTTATAATCTTAAAAAAGGACTATACTGTCAAATCTTATCATATTAATAATTCACTTTAATAATTCTAATAAAATACAATACTTAGTGGATGTGATTTAAAAGATGGGAGGATTATTTGGAGTTTTCTCGAATACGGACTGTGTAGAAGACATTTTTTACGGAACTGATTATCATTCGCATTTAGGAACTAAGAGAGGGGGTTTGGCGGTAAAAAACTCGGGTGGCTTTCAAAGGTTCATCAAGGATATAACGACGAGCCAATTTAGATCTAAATTCGATAAAGATATCAAGAAAATGCATGGAAATAAAGGGATAGGAGTAATAAGCGATTACGAAGATCAACCCTTAATAATAAGTTCACGACTAGGTGTTTTTGCAATTTCAACAGTAGGTAAAATTAATAACATAGACGAACTCGCAAGTGAAGCGTTACAAAATGGAACTCATTTTTCAGTAATGCATGGAGGAGAAATTAACCCTACAGAAATGGTAGCAACAATAATTAGCCAAGCTGCTACATTTGAAGAAGGTATTCAAAAGGTTCAAGATATGATCGATGGTTCGTGTACCATTCTTATCTTAACTGATGAAGGGATATATGCTGCACGCGATTCACTAGGTAGAACGCCTCTCGTTATAGCTGAAAAGCCCGGTTCTTATGCTGTTGCAATGGAAACTTGTGCATTCCCAAATCTTGGTTTTAAAATAACAAAATATTTAGGACCTGGAGAAATCGTTTTTCTAGGTGAAAAGGGTCTCGAACAAAAGGTTGCACCGGGAAGTAAATTGCAAATCTGTTCTTTCTTATGGGTTTATTATGGATATCCTGCTTCTAGTTATGAGGGTATAAATGTTGAATCTGTTCGGTATAAATGTGGTGCTTATCTACGAAGAGAAGATGATCTGGAAATTGATCTCGTAGCAGGGATCCCTGATTCGGGTACAGCTCATGGATTAGGTTATGCTAACGAAGCACAAATTCCCTATGCTCGACCCTTTGTAAAGTATACGCCAACTTGGCCTCGAAGTTTCATGCCTCAAGAACAATCCATTAGAGATATAGTCGCAAAGATGAAACTTATACCGATTAAAGAACTTATCATGAATAAGCGTCTTCTTTTTTGCGAGGACTCAATCGTGAGAGGTACTCAATTGAGAAGGCAAGTTGAGAGATTGTTTGAATCGGGAGCAAAAGAAGTACACATGAGACCTGCTTGTCCTCCACTTGTTTACGGATGTAAGTTTTTAAACTTCTCTCGATCTCGTTCTGAGCTAGATTTAGCAGGAAGATGGGCCATTAAAGAATTAATCGGCAGAGATTTAGAGAACCCAGCAGAATATACAAATCCAGAGTCTGATACTTATAAAGCAATGGTGAATGTTATACGCGAAAAGTTGCATTTAACGACATTAAAATATCAGAGGCTAGAAAACCTAGTTAAAGCTATTGGATTACCTAAAGATAAACTATGTACCTATTGTTGGGATGGTGTAGAATAGTAATTTTAAAATAATACTAATTTCTATCTGATGATATAGCTCTTTCCATTTCTATTATTTTATTTACAGATTTTAGTGGATATTCCCCCGTTAGGCACGCCATACACAACTGGTTTTTACTTTTTCCGATCGCACTAATAAGATCATCAATAGTTTGATATCTCAGAGAATCTGCTCCGATTTTTTTCCTAATTTCATCGATATATGCTTCATTTCCGTATAGTTCTTTAAAACGACCAGCTATTAATTCAGAAGTTGTAGGAAAGTCAATACCCATATAACACGGCCTTATCACAGGAGGACAACTTATCCTTACATTGACAGAAATCGCCCCAGCATCTCTAATTAAATTTATTATTTTTTTAGTTGTTGTTCCTCTTACAATCGAATCATCTAGTATGATTACATTCTTACTGTTGATAAAAGTTTTAATTGGATTTAATTTTTCTTTTACAGCAGCTTCCCTATTCTTTTGCCCAGGCATTATGAAAGTTCGCCATACATATCGATTCTTCATTAATCCTTCTACGTAGGGTAATTTCGCTTCTTGTGCATAACCTACAGCGACACTCCTACCTGAATCCGGTACTGGAACAACGATTGCGTTTTCTCTAAACTTAAAATCTTTCAAAATTGGATCGTTCCTAGCTAAATTTATCCCTAATTGTAACCTTGTCTGAGCAACGGAAACTCCATCAATAATTGAATCAGGGCGAGCAAAATAAACAAATTCAAACTGACAAAGAGCAGTCCTATCACTTTTAACTACCATTTCGGAATGTAATTCTTTTCGATGACTTAAATGAACTATTTCTCCTGGTTCTACATCCCTAATTAGTCTTCCACCAACAACATCAATTCCACAGGATTCAGAAGAGACAATGTAAAAATTTCGTTCTTCAGTTTTTAGTTCTCCGATGCATAAGGGTTTAAACCCTAAGGGATCTCTTATTGCGTATATATCTCCTTCGGCTGTTAATATTAGTAGCGAATAAGATCCATCTAAAGATTCACTAGCTGTCTTCAAAATTTCAGGCCAACTTTCAGTGCCCAATGCGATAGACGCTATTAATTGGGCTACCACTTCAGTATCTGTATTTGTAACAAAAATTCTTCCCTTGTTTTCTAAACTTTGTTTTAATTCTGCGTAATTTGGAATAGTTCCATTGAACGCAAGAGAAAATTCTATTTCATTGTTTTTAAAATGGTATGGCTGAATATAGTCTAATGAATTAAATTCTTGAGCTCCAGTTGTA
Source organism: Promethearchaeota archaeon (assembly GCA_030615235.1). Lineage (GTDB taxonomy): Archaea > Asgardarchaeota > Lokiarchaeia > Sigyniarchaeales > SOKP01 > SOKP01. The sequence goes on along the minus strand of JAUWZR010000007.1, from coordinate 5,583 downwards.
GCATACCTGTTATGACCAATGCCGACATTTCCCCACAATTTAGAGAGAGCGCTATCGTTTAGTACTTGAGAAACTAACCCCTTATTTTTATAAGTAACAATTGAACCACCTGTTTTAAGGATAGATATTCCAGTGGACTCTTGACCGCGGTGTTGTTGAGAAATCAGCCCAAGATAAAGTAGTCTTGATATAGTAAAAGTTTTATCATCGCAAGAAACACCAAACACAGCACAATGTTCAATAGGTTTATCTATTTTAAGATTTTTTTTACAATTAAGAGCCATCTTATTGCTAAATGGTGTAATGAGAATTAAAAATCTAGTTTATCTACTATTAATTTAAATGATTTATTATTTTTATTACTTGATTTAATAGATTATTAGTGATTTTTTAAGATAGTTGGTAAGAAATTAACGATAAAAATAAATATCTTGCTTTTGCAATACTTATCGGGGGTAAGAGTACACGTTTCGGTTCGGATAAAGGACTCTTTATCTTTCACGGAAAAACTTTTATTTCTTACCTATTAGAAGCTGTATCTCGCTTTAAACGTGATATTTTTCTCGTAGCTAATTCACACCAACAAGTTCAGAATTATATAAATGAAATTGATTACACGAAGATATCAGCCTTTATTGTAGATGATTACGAGATTAGTAGAAATCAAAAGTTAAGCTCACCTTTAATCGGACTTTATACTATTTTTAAGGAACTCCAAAAATTCGGCTATAAAAAAGTTTTTGTGCTCTCCTGTGATAATCCTTTAGTTAAATTTGAAGTTATTGAATATATTATAAATCAATGCGAAGGATTCGATTGCTGTATCCCAAAATGGAAAAACAATTTTTTAGAACCTTTGCTCGCTATTTACCCTGTTAATAAAGCATATGAAACATCTAAACGAAATTTAAGAAATAACATTTTTAAATTAACAAAACTAATTAGCCAAGCTTGGAAAACAAAATATATCTCTATAGAAGACGAAATTTGGTTTTTAGATAAGAAATTTCAGTCATTTATTAATATTAATACGAAGAAAGATATAGTTAATCTGAAATCGGAAGAGTAGCAAAAAAAAAGTACGAATAAATTATATTAATCTCGAGGTAGAATACAGCCTATTAGTCCTAAAGCGCCTCCACCAACCAGGAAGAAAGCTCCTAAGCCTGTACCTCCTCCAATATCTATAAGAATGGGGAATATATTTCCGATTTGTCCTCCTGTAAAAAACAATGCGTAAAGATTACTTATTGACCCTAAAATTTCAGTATAAAATAGTAAGACAAACATAACTCCGATTACTAGAGGAAAAAGCGAAAAAATAAAGCCTATAGCTCTTGATTTAATCCCGATTAGTTGAAGACCTCCTGAGATTATAAAGATTGCAAAAATTACCAAGAAAATGTAAAATAACCATAATTCAATGCTTACAATACCCGCATATACAACAGCATTCGTAAATAAGGTAAAAAAATTAAGGATAAAGCCAATCCCAGAACCAACAAGTCCAACAACACCATTCATAGCAAAAACATAAGTACCAACTAAGGTAAGGAGTGCGCCTAATATAATAAACACTTTTCCTAATGCCGTAATGTCTCACTGAATTATATTTTTTAGAATATTTCTCTATAAAGAAATTTAAGATATATTCTCTTTCCATTTTTATAAAATTTAGGTAAACAGAAACACTTTTTTAAAAACTATATTAATAAAAAAAAAGAAAAATTTTAGTTTTTATTAATCTTTTGGCAAAATTGAACCAATTACTCCTAAGACGCCCCCAGCAAGCAAGAAATAAACGCCTAAACCCATGCCGCCAATTTCAATAAGCATTGGAATACCAAAAGCGTATACTTCACCTGAGGTCATAAGGAAGAAAAATGCACTCATCGGACCTAGGATTGTTGTATACATTAATAAAACAAACATTACTCCTATAGCCAGCGGAATAAGCGAAAATATAATGCCAACGATTTTAGATTTTAACCCAACAAGTTGTAGTACTCCAGACGCAAGCCAAGCTATAAAAAGAACCAACAGTAGGTAGAAAACAACAGCGTCAGCGCCAGGATCCATCGTTATAATCGTAGTTATGTTCATGGCAAAACCAAGTCCAGACCCTACCAATGGAGGAAAAGAGGGGAAAAGAGCAAAAACAAATGTTCCCAAGAGGGTTAAAACCGCAGCTATTACAATAAGTAAAACTCTAGCTACTCCCAAAATTTAATCACTTAATTTTTTTTTTTGTTTTTTTTTTTAATTAAAATGTAATTTAATTAAGATCATATTTCTTTTTAAACTTTAAATAAATTTGTATATTATTAAGCCTAATTTTCTTCAAATATTGCTTTCATATCATCTCCTATAACTTTTCCATCAGCACAAATAGTTATTCCTAGAGGAGTATCTAGTATTTCGTAATTTTTTGAATTGTGTGTTTATTTTTAAATCATAAGTTATTCATTTAATTTAGGAAATATCTAAAAATAGATTATAGTGAAAGAATATGCCACAAGATATGCCAAAAGCATTTAAACCTCGATTAATAAAAGAAGATGATATATACGGAGAAAAAGAAGGATACAAATTGAACCTCTTAAGACCAAATGTCTATCAATTTTATTGTCGAACAGCCGGGTGTCATGTATTCCTAATAATTGGTGACGATCTAAATGTTTTAATTGATACCGGTATTATTACTAAATTTAATAGCTTTAACTATTTACTCACCACAGAAGTAGGTTTAAAATTAGAAGAAATCGATATGGTTATCAATACACACGCCCATTTCGATCATATCAGCTCGAATGCTTATTTTCATTGTCCCATTGCTGCGCATCGATGGGCTGCTGTTAAAATACAACACAGCGATGAATTAATAACTAAAGGGAAAAAATGGGGCGTCGATTTAACCGATATGAGAATAAATATATGGTTGGAAGATAGAAACATTATCGATTTAGGAAACACATTCCTGAAGGTGATTGAGACACCAGGACATACCTCAGGATGTATTTGTCTTTACGAACCATACAAAAATTATATTTTTTCTGGTGATACATTGTTTAAGGGTGCTATAACTAATATTTACGAATCGGGTTCTATTTCAGAATACATAAATTCGTTGCAAATATTGAACACTTTAAAAATTGAAAGCTTCTATCCTAGCCATGGTCATTCAGTCTTCGGACTAGATTTAGTTGCTCAAGAAATCGAAAGCTCTATTGAAAATGCTAAAATGGAACTTAACGCGTTTATTAATAGGATTAGAAGTAAATCTTTAGAAAAAGCTAGACCCCCTCCTTCTCTCTATAACAGAGAAGAAGAAGATCTTTAAATATCCTAAATAGGACTTATCTCATTTTCTACTTTTTCTCCACAGTATTGACAATTCTTTAACTTCTTATTAAATACTTCACCACAAGATTTACATGTTTGTAGGTTATTCTTAATTATCTTTTTGACAACTAGAATAAACGCATCCTCAACGTTTTCTCCAGTTTTCGAGGAAGTACTGGTGATATCTGTACACCAATCATATTTTTTAAAATAACCTTCAGCTTCTTTTTTAGAAACCTCCCTTTCGCTTTTTAAATCGATCTTAGTAGCGATAATTTGCTTAACTATATTAGGAACCGCATTTTTATCAATGATTTCAACCCAGTTATCTATGTCTTTTAACGTTTCCTTTCTAGTGGTGTCAAACAGAATAAACGCTGCTGAAGCACCATTGGCATACGCGGGAAATAATGTGCGATATTTTTCTTCTCCCGCAAAATCCCATATATTTAACTCTAAAGAGATATCATTATGGGCTCCTTTTAGAGTAATGTTTTTTCGCTTGAAATCTACTCCAATCGTTGCTTTCATATCCTCTTTGAATACATTATCGCAGAAGCGAGCGATCAACGAAGACTTGCCCACATTTTTAGCACCAGCAATTATAATTTTATATTTCAGCAAATTAAAAACTCCTTTCTTATACCTATGTAAAATAAATTGCGTGATATTATTAATAGATTTTTATAACCACCACAACACAATCTTTTTTTCAACAACTACTTTATTTATGTCTCTGTTGGTTTACGGCTCTAATTATGGGTATTCTGAAACATTGTTATTATGATCTCTACAACTTTTATTCCTGAGCAAATTGAATACAAATCAACCTCGCTAGCTCTCAAGAGTATAAATTTTACTCTTCTCGAAAGTGAATAAATCCAAATTTACCAACTAACATTTCATAAAAAGTGAATTTAAAATATAGAAGAAGATCTTTAATTATTTTAAATAGGACTGAGTTCAGCTTCCACTTTTTCTCCGCAGTATTGACAGTTCTTCAACTTCTTATTAAAGACTTCACCACAAGATTTACATATTTGTAGGTTATTCTTAATTATCTTTTTGACAACTAGAATGAACGCCTCCTCTACATTTTCTCCAGTTTTCGAGGAAGTACTGATGATATCTGTACACCATTCATATTTTTTGAAAAAATCTTCAGCGTCTTTTTTAGAAACTTCCCTCTCACTTTTTAAATCGATCTTAGCTGCTATAACTTGCTTTACTATATTAGAATACGCATTTTCATCAATGATCTCAAGCCAGCTATCGATATCTTTTAATGTTTCTCTTCCTGTAGTGTCGAATAGAATAAACGCTGCTGAGGCACCATTGGCATACGCTGGAAATAATGTGCGATATTTTTCTTCTCCCGCAAAATCCCATATATTTAACTCTAAGGAAAGATCTTTATGAGCCCCTTTTACAGTCATACTTTTTCTTTTAAAATCGACTCCAATTGTTGTTTTCATATCTTCTTTGAAAACATTATCGCAAAAACGAGCGATTAACGATGTTTTACCAGCATTTTTAGCACCCGCAATTATGATTTTATATTTTAACAAATTAAAAACTCCTTTCGTATACCTATGTAAACTAAATTACATGATATTATTAATAAATTGTTATAACTTCTCACTAATTCTCAAGAATATAAATTTTAAACTTATCAAAAATGATTAAATCCAAATTTACCAACTTACATTTCATAAAAATTGAATTTATAATATAGAAAGAGTTTATTAAAATAGCAGATTTTTAATAATAATAGATTTTTGAACAAAATAAATAATATAGGATACTTACCATGAGTGATTTAATAATCAAAAACGGCTTGGTCTATGATCCTTTAAACAATCTCGACGGCGAAAAGAAAGATATCTTCATTAAAGACGGCATTATCGTTGATAAGGTAAACGGAGATGCCAAGATTATCAATGCTGCAGGGATGATAGTTATGCCAGGAGGCGTAGATATTCATTCTCACATTGCTGGAGCGAAGGTAAACATGGGACGAACGCTTAGACCCGATGATAAGCCCCCAGAATATAACGAAAAGAAAACCAAGATAAGGCGTTCTGGAACCGGATTTAGCGTTCCCAGTACGTGGTCTACTGGTTATAGATATGCAAAATTAGGATACACAACAGTGTGTGAGCCCGCAATGCCTATGTTGGAAGCTCGGCACACTCACGAAGAGTTTTTAGAAATTCCGATTATAGATAAATTGGCGATGCC
>JAUWZR010000070.1 GCA_030615235.1 Promethearchaeota archaeon | reverse complement strand
TGTTCGAAAATTACATCTTTTACATTTTTTTTTGCAACTTTCACCATTTCAACGTTAATATCGATGCCCGTACAAGAAAAATCGTCTTTAAATTGTTCTAAGTGCTTTCCCGTACCACATCCAACATCAAGTAAAAGATTTCCAATTGATTTTCTATATTTTTTAATTAAATCTTTAATAGAATTAGCTTCTTTCTGATAATCTTTCCAATGATAAATCAAATCGTAGTATTCGGCTAATTTTTTATACATAAATTAATATTCCTTTTTATTCTTTTAATCCAAACTTAATATTTTTCTTGCTTCGTAAGGGGATGCGATATTTCTACCTAACTCTTTTGAAATACTTACTACTTTTTCTACTAATTCCTTGTTGGACTTAGCTAAGACTCCCTTGGAAAGATAAATGTTATCTTCAAACCCTACTCGCGCATGCCCCCCTAGAATTATTGACATTGTAACCATAGGAAACTCATGTCTTCCGATAGCACAGACGGTAAATGTAGAACTTTTTGGTATGCTATTTACCATATAAAGTAAATCCCGTGGTGTTGCGGCAATTCCACCGTTAACGCCTAAAACAAAATTGAAATGCATTGGTTCTTTAATATATCCTTTCTTATTAAGTCTTAAGGCCATGTCAACCATACCCTTATCAAAACACTCTAACTCTGGTTTAATTCCGCGCGAATTCATTTCTGTAGCAAAATTTATAATTGTATTTTCTGTATTGACGAAAATTTCATCTCCTCCAAAATTCATTGTTCCGCAATCAAGTGTAGCCATTTCGGGTGGTGGGTTCATGAAAATGGGTTGTAATCTCTCTTCATTACTCATGCCTATAGCACCTCCAGTCGATGGCTGAACGATGACATCAGGGCATCTTCTTTTAATTTCATCGACACAAGCTTGGAACCGTTTTATATCTTGAGTGGGGATGCCATTATCTTCTCTTACATGTAGATGAATAATACTCGCACCAGCTAAGAACGCTTTTTCTGCTTCGATACCGATTTCTCTTACAGTATAAGGTATATTCGGATTATTCTCTTTTGTTACTTCAGCACCACATATAGCAGCTGTTATAATTAATTTTTCCATTAGCAGATATTGTTTCTTTATGTTCTTTAATTTCAAATCAAAATTTACTATTTACATTAACTTTCTACATTCTTTTAGAGATTCACCAATCATGTTTACTGCGTTATCTAAATCTTCTTCTGTATGTCTATAACAAATGTATCCATGATGATATGGTTGTAAGAATACTTTCCGTCGAATTAATTGTCTATAAAACTCTTCCCTTAGTTTCCGATATAAATAGTTAGGGTCAGGGTCAAAAGTTATATATGGCATCCATGGTCCTCCTGAAAATGTACATGGAACACCACTTTCTTCAATGATTTCTGTGATATTTTTAGTAAATTTCGCACCTTTTTTGCGTATATTGCCTAATACATCGTCCCTTTGCATAATTTCTATGGTTTTAAGAGCAGCTACTTGTGGTAAACTATTTGGAAAGAAGGTCGAACTTAGAAAAACATCTTTGATTAATGTATCCATTATCTCTTTTTTACCTCCAAGGAAGCTAATAGGGTACCCGTTAGCCATAGCCTTACCGAAAGCTCCGAGATCGGGTATTACGCCTAACTCTTTCTGAGCACCCCCTAGATTGACTCTAAAACCTGTGCGGATTTCATCAAAGATTAAAATAGAGCCGTACTTATCTGCTAATTCACGGACTCCTTCTAAAAATCCCAGTTTTGGCATTTCTAATTCATGAGCTCCGGGATGATTAATAGGGGTGATGATTATGGCAGCTACCTCGTTGCCATATTCTTGCATCATTTTAGTTACTTTGTCAAGGTCATTATATTCAAATTCATGGACATCTTCGTAGAGTTTTTCGGGAATTCCACCTTTATCTTCAACGCACCAAGAATGCCAACCATGGTAACCGCAACGTAATATTTTCGTTCGTTTTGTATATCCACGAGCAACGCGAACACCAATCGTAGTAGCATCAGAACCGGTTTTTACAAATACCATTTTTTCACAGCATGGTATTAACTCTCTTAATTTCTTTGCCAATTTGTTCTGTATTTGTTGGGTTAACGACATGCAAAAACCTTTATTTCTTATTTGATCGATTACAGCATTATCGATTTCTTCTTCCCTATGCCCTATAATAATCGGTCCATATGCACAAAGCATGTCGAGATACTCGTTTCCATCAACATCAATAACTTTTCCTCCCTTAGCGGTCTCAAAAAATATCGGATATTCACCCTCAACAAAGTTGTAAGGTCGTCTTATTCCTAAAATGGCGCCAGGGATTAGTTCTAACGCCTCTTTATATAATCTATTAGAATGATCTATATTTAATTTATTAGCCAAGATACAATTCCATCCATTTCAATAATGAGAATAAGTAAGAAACATAATTATTGAATCTTTTTAAATGAAATTCAATAATGTTAATCATTCTAATAAAACACAATCTTTCAAGAAACATTACCTTTTTTTTAAAAAAGAGTCATTCGAGTTATTTATATTAAATAAAGCAAGCTTTTTTCTTTTCATAATATTATCTGAAAGATAGGAAATTTATGAATAGGAGTTGATAATAATGCCAAAATTAAAATGCGACATTTGTGGAAATGAAACTGATGTACCAGTATGTTGCGAACAATCTATGATGGTCAAAGATAACTATATGTTATGTTGTTGCCAATCGGAAGAGTGTGGTTATCGGCCAATTCCAGAATGCTGCAGCCAAAAGATGAACTATATGGAAGTTTAATTGATGTTTAAATTGATGTAAATATAATAAAAAAAAGGAGAGTAGATCAAATTACCATACGAGATTATAAATTATTTCTTTATCTCTTTCAGCTTCTTTCTTACTTAAAACTTTCCTTATTCGTAAATCATTAATTGCATCCTCGAGTTTAGAATCAATGTTTTTGATCTCCATTAGATTCCCTGTTTCTCCTCCGTTGTCAACTAAATCTATCATAGCATTATCCTTATTCATTAGATTCCTTAATCTACTTCTAAATGAATCGGTCACTTTTGTTCGGTGAACCTTTCCGTTTTCGATTAGTATAGGTAACACGGGAGCCCTTTCAGTAGTTCGACGCGTATTCGGATCTATAAAATAGAAAACGAACATGGGCACTCCTACCACAACATCTTTAGTTCTGATCTCAATAGAATAAGTATTGAAAAAGTTTTGTACGCCAGTCATCTCTATATCTCTGATTCTATCGATATTATCAAGGCAAGATTGTTTTTCCTGTTTGATTCTTGCTACAGTATCTTCGGCGGAACTTAGATCACCGCTAAGCTCACTATGTTTTGCTTGAATTCTACTTTCTATTTCAGATTTTTTCCTTTCAAGCTCTCTTATTCTCTGTTGCTTTGATCTTTCTAAATCATTTAATTCTTTTTGAATGTTCTTCTTTATTTGAGTAATTTCAGTTTGATATCGACCAATAGTGTTTCCTAAATCCCTATATTTTATATTCAAATCTTTCAATGCTTCTTCCACTTCAAATAAATCGTTTTTATTGATAGCATTCTTAAGACGATCAACGCAATTTTTAGAAGCACTAAGATTATTGTAAAGATCCCCAGTTTTATCGCTAATCTTATATTTTCCACTTTTAACTAATTCCTCTGGAGTAGCTTCGATTTTTCGATTTTTTTCAGCCTCAAGTTCTCTGGTAATTTGAGTTAGTTGCTTTTCTTCTTCGCTGGTGTCAACTTTCTTTGTTTTTAATTTGTCTGTTTCTTGAGCACCTCTCTGGATCCATCTATCGCATAATTTTATAATAGTTTGACCAAAATTAGCTAACAATTTAACATCCGTTTGCGAGATGAACTCAAATACCTCTGGGATAATTTTTGCTTGGTTAATACTTTTTGGTATTGGACCTCCTTCTAAAAGAAAATAAGGTTCGCTAAATGAACTAACATTGTATTGGTTCAAGAAAAAGTTCTTAAAATAATCAACCTCACTAGAACTAAATAGAGCTTCTTGAATTACCGTCCCTCTCTTATAGTTTTTTGGTTTTTTCAAGTAAGTAGCATTATACGACGCTAATGAATTCAAAAAAGAAGCGGGATCTGCCCCTTGAATAATATTGTTGGGATTGGGTGGTGTTTGGGAGAATTTCCCTACACTTAATTTCTCTTGTTTATTTAGTAAGTAACTACATACACAGGCACGAGAATCATTTAAAGGAATTAAACGAACGGGCCAAAAACATACTGATATTCTATTGATTTTTCCTAATTTCTTAATTGTTTTTCCATAAATGTTTATACATTCATTTAATGCCATCGCCATCTCATCTAACAATGTAGCTTTTGAGCGAGTAGGAATAACATCTCCCACATTAATAAGATATGGAATTACCTTGTCTACCATTTTTTTTAATCACTTGAGTTGTCTATATTAAATCTTAAAATGAGTGATATAAATAAATATTTGCTTCTAGTTTTTCTTCTCAACTTAATCTTTTATAATCTATTAGAATTTTTTTTAAATTTATTGAACTATTCTATATTGAATAATGACATTCTCAGATTCTGAAAAAGGTTTACTTGTAGGGAGTCAGGCACCAATGATTGATACTGTTGACATTTATGGCAAAATCATCAATTTAACAGATGTTCTTAGAAATTATCGTGGTTTACTAATCGATTTTTTTAGAGGGGCTTGGTGACATTATTGAAAGGAGCAATTATCTAAACTTAACAATAATATTTCTGAAATTGAAATGAGAGATGTAAAATTTGTATCAATTGCAACGGATCGGGTAAGACCTTTAAAAAGACTTGCCGATAAGGAAGAGTATAAATTTTCAATTATTTCAGATGATCAAGCAAAGATTTCAAAAGATTATAATGTCTTTGGAATACCGATAGATTTTGAAACTATAAAAACTGAACTCGCAATCCCTTCAACTTACCTAATAGATCGAAAGGGTAAAATCGTGTGGCGATATATCGGTACTAAAACAAATAGACCTGAAATTCAAGATATTCTTAACGCGATCGATTCTCATTTACAGAATGAATAGCTAAAAAAAAATTGAATGATCCAAGTGTAAAAAATCTAGACGCTTGAGGACTACCCTGCACGGGTTATTAAATATTACTATATTATATTAGGAAAACTAATTTTGATTTTTATTTTCCTCTTTTTTGATATTCATTACTAGAATTAAAAATTTAAATGATTTAATGACAAATAAATCATATAAGATATTTAATATAAAAGATGAAAAGATATGGATGAAAAATTTTTAGAAGGAAAAGGAGCTATAATTACAGGTGGTGCTTCTGGATTTGGAAAGGGTGTAGCGCATGCCTTTGCTGAACGAGGAGCAAATTTAGTTTTAGTAGATATAAATAAAGAGCTTCTAGAAGAGACATCTAAAGATATTGAAAAAAAAACTAGCCAAAAGGTAATACCAATAATATGTGATGTTTCAAAATCAGATCAAGTAGAAGCAATGGCAAAACAAGCCTTTCAAGAATTAGATAATGTTTTTGTATTATTTAATAATGCAGGTGTCGGATATCCATATGGAGCTGACTTGTTAAGAACAAAAGAAAAAGACTGGGACAGAATTTTGAACATAAATTTGAAAGGGCAATGGTTAGTCTCTAAATTTGTGAGTAAAAGAATGAAAAAACAAACTTTCGAACCTATAGCAGGAAAAGTCATTCATACAGCATCAGTGGCGGGAATGAAAGTTGATAATAAAACTCCAGTTTATTCTATTAGTAAGGTTGGAATCATTGCTATGGTTCAGATGTTGGCTCAAAGTCTTGCTCCAAAAATTACAGTTAATTCAATATCTCCAGGATATCATATAACTGGTATTTATGATAATAGGGAAGATGCTGTTAAAATGATAATGGATGATGGACATGTCAAAACTCCTTTAAACAGATTAGGAACAGTTGAGGATGTAGTGAATGTTCTCCTATTTTTAGCATCTAATTTATCGGATTTTATAACAGGACATAATTTCCCTATTGATGGAGGAATAACTGAAGTTGGGGTTCCAGCATATTATTTTAAATCAGATATCTAAAAGCCTGCTATACTTTTTGCCAGAGTTGAATTACCATCTTAAAAGCTTAAATATTAAGTTTTAAATTGAAATGAATATAAATAATAATTGATTTAAAATGGTGAATGAAGAATTAATAGCTAAACAACCCTTTAAAGGAAAGTTCGCGATAATTCCCGGTGGTTCCAAAGGGATGGGGAAAGCTACAGCAAAGTTATTTATTCAATTAGGAGGTAGTATCTGTATTATCGCAAGAGGAATGGATGCGTTAAATAAAACTCAAGAGGAATGTTATAAGCTAAAATCAGAAGAATCACAATTTGTAGAGATTATTTCCTGCGATACTACAGATATGGATAAATTAAAACCACTTATAACAAATGTTATTAATAAACATAAAGTTCCAGATTATCTATTTAATTTCATAGGTTATGCTTACGCGCAATATCTTGAACAATTGACTCTTGAAGACTTTAAAAGAAACATGGATATAAATTATTATGGTCAGTTAGTTCCTACTCTTATTGTATTACCCTATTTTTTAGAGAGTAAACAAGGATATATTACTTTTACTTCTTCAGTTATGGGATTTATGGCAATTATGGGCTTTACAACTTATTGTCCAAGTAAATACGCTCTTTTTGGCTTAGCAGAAGTTTTACGACACGAATTATTACCCTATAATATCAAAGTCTCAATCCTTTTTCCTGTAGATACCGATACTCCCGGTTTTGCTGAAGAAAATAGGATTAAGCCACAAGAATGTAAAATAATTTCAGATTCAGGTACACTTATGACGGCAGAGGAAGTAGCTAATAAATTTATTCCAAGTATTTTAGAAGGAAGTTTTGAAATTTTACCAGGTGAAGCCGCTATTCAAATAAAAGATATGAGAGAGAACCCAGATGATATGCGAGGTGTATTAGATAGACTTTATAAAAGAGCAAGGAGAAAAACAGGAAGAAAAATTTAGTTTCTATTTCTTTTTTTTAAAATTTAAAAAGAATAACTAAGAAAAAAACATCTAAATTATTGATTAAGGTTTGACAGACACTTTATTTTTTTCTTCGTCGCTTCACTGTTGTTGATATTTCTAATAAAACACCAAAAGTTTGTTTAGTGTCTAAATAAACAAATTTTTGTTTACCAATTTGACCAGTTTGTAACACTTCAATCCCTCTTTTCTTGAATTCATCAATATATGCATCTAGATCCTCTACATATACGCCTATACTATGAAGTCCTTCTTTTCCTTGATCTATGAATTCTTTAAAAAGACAATCTCCACTTTTCCACTGCTGAAGTTCAAATTGTATGTTAAGTAGACGACTAAACGCATAATCTAATATGATTGTTACTTCTTTCCCGCGATAGGTAGCTTCTTGATGAGTAATATTCTCCATCTGGGCGAAAGTAGGAACACTATATATCTGCTCCATTTTTTTTGCCTGTTTTTTAATGTCCTTGTAAACAAAACTCATTTGATCTATTTTTAAATTCCCTAAATTAAATTTAAAATTTTGAGCCATTTTTAATCATTAAACTAATTTGATTTATTGTATTATATTATAATTTTTTTTTATTTTTTAAATTAACATAAGTAATATTATTTTTTTTTCTTTTTCTGTAAAAATGTATCTTAATATACGATAATGTTTCCCAATATTCCATAAAAAGATTAATCTTCCTTGTTGAATATGTTTTTATTGATTTAAAAAATCTAAATTACGTAATACAGATATTAATCTCATGAGATTACTCGGATTCATTGTTAATCCTGTTGCAGGTATGGGCGGTAGTGTAGGGCTAAAAGGAACAGATGGAGAGATAATTAAAGACGCTATTAAATTAGGTGCCAAACCAATTGTTCCTAAGAGAGTGGAAGTATTCTTAAGTCATTTAAAATCGAAAGATGAATTTTGTTTATTGGTTGCGCCCGGAAAAATGGGAGAAGAGTTGGTAAGTGGGAAAAGAGTTAAATATAAAGTTATTGGTCATATCCAACAACAGACGACTGCAGAGGATACAAAAAGAATTGCAAGACTTATGGTTAAGAATGCTATTGATTTACTTGTTTTTTGTGGCGGAGATGGAACGGCCAGAGATATATTTGACGCAATTAAACTAAAAATCCCTGTGGTTGCAATTCCATCTGGAGTGAAAATGTTCAGCTCCGTGTTCGCACTAAATCCTAAAGCTGCTGCCCAAATGGTGGATAGGTTCATAGAAGAAACGACAGATACGCAAGAAAAAGAAATTCTGGATATCGACGAAGATGCATTTAGAGATAATCGATTAGTTTCAAAATTATATGGTTATTTAGTTGTTCCAAAAATTCAGAACCTAATACAGAACGCTAAAGATAGTTCTAAGGTTGGAAGAACTATTGACGAAAACAAGTACGAAATAGCTCAGCAGATCGTTGAAACAATGAAAGAAGGAACTTTATATTTATTAGGACCTGGCACGACTGTTAAATCGATTACTGACCAGTTGAAGGTTTATAAATCTTTGCTTGGTGTTGATGCTATTTATAACAAAAATCTTATCATTAAAGACTTAAATGAAAGTGGTATAATCGAACTTCTACATATATATCAGAAAGTTAAAATCATTGTAACTCCTATAGGGGGGCAAGGATTTGTATTTGGAAGAGGCAACAAACAGTTTACTCCTAAAATTTTAAGACGAGTAGGAAAGAATAATATTATAATCATTGGAACTGAAGATAAAATAAAGAGTCTAAAATGTTTGAGAGTTGATACAGGGGACGATGAAACCGATAAGATGTTAGAAGGACTCACAAAAGTAGTTATCGGATACAGAGAAGAATTAATCTGTAAAATTGAATGTTAAATAAATTAAAAATAAGAAAAAAAATAAATTATTATATATTTAGTTCTTCCAGTTTTTCTTTTGAAGGACGTCCGGTCTCCCAATCCCATCCGCGAATTTTATAATAAGACTCTAAACTCCCTTCTAAGTCTAACTTTACGCCCTCTGTTTTACCAGATTTTAATTCTTCTAGGAGATGTTTTGGTAATTTATCGTCTTCTCTAGTTATGCCTAGGTTACAACTTATAAGCCTTTTAAGAGCATTTATTCGTTCTCCTACGAGCATCAAGGACTTTTTGTTGTAATTAAAATCTGTGGCAGCGTTAATATATTTAATAATGTGATCGAGCGGGGGGTTTAGAAAATTACAGTTAGTGGCTGAATCATCAATTGCTCTTAAATCTTGTAAACCAATAACTCCTTTTTCTCTACCCTTTATTGTAATTCTATCACCAGGTTTTACCCGAATTTTTGGATATTTGAAAAGTAATAACTCAGCGCCAAACCAATCGCATTTTTCGTGATTCGCTCCCATATAGCAGGTCATATAACTCAACGCTTGTCCAGCAAATGCTCTTGGATCGTGCATTGGTATTTCTAAGCCTTTTACATGGGCAGCTAATTCAGGATCAACATTAAATTCCTTTGCCATTGCTCTTACTCCATCAGCGAGAATGTTACCTGTATCCTCTCTCTTAGCAATTTTATCAAGCAATCTTAAAACTACATCTCCGTTTCCCCATTTTATATCTTCGATTTCGATATCTTTTAAATGCTGCTTAATGTTCTCAATCCCTAATTTATTTTCTACTAAATAAATTAAAAATGCGATAGAAACTCCACCTGAAATTGTATCAAAACCATAGACATTACACATATGATTAGAGAGTATCACCTTCTTTGAATCAAATACACCACATAGAGGTCCAAAAGCAGCGACTGATTCGTATTCAGGCCCGTCTACTCTTATCTCTTTGCCTTCGTGCTCTACAATGGTTGTTTTACCACATCTCATAGTGCAACTTGCGCAACCGTAATCTAAAACGGGATATTCTTCTCTTAATGTTTTTCCCGTAAGTTTATCGGCAAAAAATTCGTTTCTAGTAAAATAATATCCTGGCGTGTCACCCAGAGCCATACCCATGTCTAGATAGCAGTTTGTACCATATAGCGTGAAAAGAAAAGGCACCAATGTTTTAAGAAGGTCTTTCCGCTTAAAATCTGCTTCTTCCTTTAACAACTGTTTTCCAATAGTATTATCTGCGATTTGAACTCTTTTAGTTCCATGAATTGCTATTGCCTTTAAGTTTTTTGACCCCATGATAGCACCCATTCCAGATCGGCCTATAGCGCGTCCTTCGTCGTTAATTATTCCAGCGTACTTTACAAGATTTTCACCAGCAATACCGATAGTAGCAACCCGAATCTTATCGTTATTTATCTTTTCTTTCAAATAAGATTGACTTTCGTATGTACTTTTACCCCAAATGTCATTAGCATCTTTAAACTCGATAATTTCGTCATGGATGTAGAGATATATAGGTTTTTTTGATTTGCCTGTGATAACT
>JAUWZR010000289.1 GCA_030615235.1 Promethearchaeota archaeon | reverse complement strand
CGATAATTTTACTGTCAAGTTCACCATGTACAGCTATGGTGTTAGTGTGGGGATGGATGGCGAAGGGTAATCAAGAGCAAAATGTAGTAAATACAAGCTTAAATACGCTTACAATAATCTTTTTGTACGTAGGAATGGTTTCTTTATTAACTGGTATTCAAAATATTCTCACACCTGGGATTACGGTTGATCCATGGTTGTTGTTAATCTCTTTAATATTCTTCATTGGTATTCCGTTATTACTAGGAATAGTAAGCAAGAGGTTAATCATCACTTCGAAAGGATTATCGTGGTTTAATGATAGCTACAAACCATTTGTTGGAAAGATTTCAATCGTTGCTTTATTAACAACTCTAGTAGTTTTGTTTTCTCTAAACGGCGATGTACTTATAAATAATCCTGATTTGTTGCTATTAATCTCAATTCCACTTTTAGTAGGTTTTGTTATAGTGGTTGCTTACAATGTTTTTATTACTAAGATCTTCAAAATGAAGTATAAAGAGGCGATTATTACCGTAATTATTGGTTCATCAAGTCACTTTGAAATTGCCATCGCAACAGCTATCGCTATGTATGGAGTTGGTTCGGTAGCGGCTTTAGGAACTACAATGGGCTTATTTTGGGAAGTACCTGTTATGCTTGCAATAGTATATCTTGGAAAATTCCTTGGAAAACGAAGTTTCTGGAAATCTAATTAATAATAATAAAAAAATATTAAAAAACAAAATAGGATTGATATTAATGGCAGTAGTATATATGCGTAAACTAGAGCAAGAGCCTGATAGTTATGATTCTAAATTCACAGCACTTACAAAGGGCGTAAATATAGAAGTTAGAGAATGGATACTTGATAAAGTTGGTACCTCTAAATCCATCCTAGAAGTTGGATGTGGAACAGGTAGTCTCGCCTCTCAAATGGCGTTAAAGGGAAACGATGTTACGGCGATAGATATAAATTTTCAAATGATAAATTATGCAATGCAGAACTATCCTTCTGATTTAAAGGAAGGAAATCTCTTATACCAAACTGGATCGTTTTCCAACATGCCAGTAGAGGTTAATTCCCAAGATTTAGTAGTTAGTACTTTTATGTTATCAGAACTTCGACCTTTTGAACAACAAATATTTCTTAGAAATGTATGGAAAGTATTAAAACCACATGGTAGTTTATTAATTGCAGCAGAATTTGTTCCAAATGGTTTTTGGAAGCTGATCTTTAAAATAAAAAGATGGAGATATAAAAAAAAACTTAGGCGTCTTAAATTACGAAGCACTTTTCTATTAAAATGGTTCTTCAACTATATTGAACCAATTGGATTCAAAATCAAAGCAAAAGAAGACTGGAAACACGGAACAATTCAAGCTCTCGAACTGATAAAGGATGACGATAAAGGAATCACTGAGCCAGGATATTATCTACCTAGCCCAAAACGATTCAAAGGGATAATATCGCAACTAAGAATATATCGTTGCATTTACACAGGTCAAATTGATCTCGTTCCAATAGATCCTGGTATTTACAAATCTGGTAATCCTACTGAATCCTCTCCTATAATAGTTACAGCTAACTATGAATTCACCTACATCAAAGTAATGAGAGATCTCAAGGGTATTGATGCATGGGTATTATGTGTTGATTCTAATGGGATTAATGTGTGGTGTGCTGCGAGAGGAAATGATTTTGGAAATAAACAACTAATCGAGGCTGTTGAAGCTACTGGTATTGAAATGTTAACAGACAAAAAAACTTTAATTCTCCCACAATTATCTGCAGGAGGAGTAGCTACTCCAGAATTGCATAAAAAATCTAAAAAATTTCCCTTTAGAGTTGTTTATGGACCTATTTGGTCTAAAGATTTACCCGAATATCTTGAAAAACGCCCTGCTCGAAAACCCGATACAATGAAACTTGCTAAATTCACCCTAAAACATCGATTTCGTGGTTTTATCACTCACACAACTTTTCTACTAAGAAAGATTTTCATGTTACCTCTCATAAGTTTATTCGTTGTATTCCTCATACTTAGCTTGCTTAATATTTCAGCTAAAATATGGTGGGTTGGCGAACTATTACTCTGGATAGTTACATCAAATTTCATAATAACTTTTACATTTCCGATAGCAAATTTCACTCGTCGGTTCATTCTTAAGGGAATCTTCTTTGGAATTTTGAATGTTATTATTTTGGGAATAATCTCCTATTTGTTTCATAATTCGATAATTTTCACACTTTGGAATATTAGTTTTTTCTTTTGGGTTTCATTTTTTTCAACAATGTCGTTAAGTGGATATACGATGGCTACTAGCCCCAGTGAAATTCAAGAAGAGTACCCCATTTTTAGTAGTTTAAATAAAGTTTTATTAACAATAAGTTTGATTTCATTATTAATTGGAATCGTTTTTCTCTAATAAAAAATAATACAAAAAAATAAAAAGAAATTGATATTTAAGAGGTATGTAAAATGACTGAAGCAGAATTTAAAGCA
>JAUWZR010000066.1 GCA_030615235.1 Promethearchaeota archaeon | reverse complement strand
TGCCACTAATGTCCCCGTAAAGCAAGTTGATAATACTAACATCAAGTTTTCAATTGTCATATTTTTCCGCTATTGTAGATTTTGACTTTTTATATTTAAATTGTATCCTTGAAATTAGCCATACAGCAATAAATTGAATAGCTATTATAAAAATTGATATTATAAATACCATTAATATGTTAAATATTGGTTTTGAGAATAAGATACTAAAAATTGGGGTAGCGATTAAATAGCATATACTTACTATTAATAAGTTCTTTAAAATTTTGGTTACTCGGAAATCATAAGAATTTATCCTATTATGCTCTACATCTATATCAACATGTACTATTTTCCCTTTCCTATCTCTTGTGCATTCAGTATAACTCCAATCAATTCTTCTTATCGCAAGTGAGCCTTCTTCGTTTTTCTTCGCTATCTGGCATCTTAATATTAAACCATGTTGATGTTTATTTATCCATTTTGAAGAAGTAAAATTTCCCCCAGAATAAGCTAGTAAATGCTTTTGATGCTGTATAATGGGTTGTGGTACATGTGTATGGTGCCCAAAAATCAAATCCCATCCACCATAAATACTTGGAGAACCTTGATAATTTTTAATTGGTGCTCTTTGTAGCATTTTAGGTAAATATTTATAAAGAGTATAGTAAACTCTGATTAATAATAGTTTTTTGCATTTTTTTATTATACTATTACGAACGTAACACTCATTTTCATAATGCCAATGAGGATACAATATATTAAAAGATTTTGGGTCAATTTTCTCATTAACATCTCTAAATTGAGATGCATAATCATTTTTATAATTATTCCACATCGTTCCAGAAACGATATTAATTCCTTTTTTAGGTGAATAGTTTTGTAAAGATTTATCTCCAAAGGCTTTAAAACCACTACTACTGTTTATGAAGTTTAGAGTCCTATAAAACCCTTTATCTTTAAAGTCTGCTGAATGATTATTACTAATGCATAACAACCATTTAGGAGTTGGTTCAGTAATTTCTTTTAAATTCTGTATAATTTTACTTTTATGCTTCTGGCGATTAATGTTGCGGGT
Source organism: Promethearchaeota archaeon (assembly GCA_030615235.1). Classification (GTDB taxonomy): domain Archaea; phylum Asgardarchaeota; class Lokiarchaeia; order Sigyniarchaeales; family SOKP01; genus SOKP01. The sequence continues at coordinate 9,842 of JAUWZR010000066.1, read as the reverse complement.
TTTCTTATCATTGATAATACCTTCTAAATTCCCTACAATCAAATCCACGTCTTTAAAAAAATTGACAATATTATCTTCAAATTTAAGTGTGTAATCTTTCATTTTCATAATATCTCCTACAAAACCTATTTCATAAATGATCTTTCTTTCATCTATTTTGTTAAGCATCTTAAATCTCCAGTTACATTTATCGTCATACTTCCCAATATTCTTCTGTTTAGTTCTTATAGTTAGTATCCAATAATAAATAAAACAAAGCATTATTACTATAGCACTACTTATTAAAAAAATCATTAAATATATATTGAAAAGTTCGAAATAAGATAGTACAAACACACCTAAAGTTAGGGGATATAACAAATCATAAATAGTGTGCTTTAAAATCCACCGGAAAAATTCAAATAAATCATAAGGAATGCCAATTATATTTAAGGGAGTTTCTGTCGACATTTTAACATCAATTTAAGATAATCGAGAGATTTCTAATAAGAGTATATTCTACTTAAATAACTATTATCTAATAATAATTTAAAAGATTATGTCTTTTTCTAAAAAAATACTGTAAAGAACCTTTTATATCGTTAAAGAATATCAAGGATGAGATTTTAAAAAGGATATAAAAGGCACACTCGGGGCTATTTAAGACTTTTTTTTATTTAACTAAACCCCCCGTTTTATTCTATTATTATTAATCAGTCCAACCCCATTTCAAAACTCCAATTGAAGTTCAATTTTGTAAACTAAATATGTACTGCAGATGATATTATGTTAACGAATACGAAAAAAGTAAGTAAGTAAATCATGAATGCTCTATATGCTGAAAAGGAAGTAGCTACTATGTGGTTACAACTTCTAAGGGCTGGGTTAATGAGGGATAAGGGCGAAGTTAGCTCTATTATATTTACAAGCTTGTTTTTTTCTATTCGTACCAAAAAGAATGTGAATTGAATAGGAGAGTAATCCATGAATACCCTAAGGGTTGAAAAGAAAGAGTTTTTAAGTGAAGACTATCGCCAAGGGTGGGGTTATTGGGGTAAGAGGGCGAAATTAACCTAAAGAACTTGCTTTCCTATTATTACTATTCATCCAAAATTATTAATATCTCTTTAAATCTAATTTTAACGTTTCTAGATGATAGTATCATAATAAAATAAAATTTTCAGCAAATTGCTTCTCTTTCATCGCTATTAACTCTAATCAAATTTTTCGTAATTGTATTAAAGGCTTGCTTATTTTATAATCTTGTTTGAAAGGTTAGAGTATTATGAGTGTCGAAGATAATATAATCTGGAATAGATGTAAAAAATGTGGTTTTTTGCAACACAGTTCCCATCTACGATGTATGAAATGTAAATCTGAGGATTTTAATAAGGTTAAAGCCGAGGGAAACCCTAAACTTATCTCTTATACCGTCTTAAAAATACCCCCCGCTGAATTTCGAGCTAAGGCATCCTATGCTCTTGGAGTTGTGGAATTTGAAAATGGTGTAAAAGGACTCGGTCAAATCACAACTCAAAACAATTTAAAAACAGGAATGACATTAAAACCAATTTATAGAAAAATTTGCGAAAGCTTGGACGGAAAGGAAGTTTATACTCATGTATTTGAACCAGTTTAATTTAGTTATTAGGAGGAAATAAGATGTTTACAGATGAAGAACTTGATAAGATTGAAAATAAAAGAAAGGAGTGGGAAGAACAAATCTTAAATAGGTTCACTAAAAGAGGAGAGAGGAAAGACAAATATGAATCTCCTTCAGGAATTCCTTTGAAACCTGTATATGGGCCTGAAGATATCCAGAATATTAATTTTTTAGAGGATATTGGATTTCCTGGAACTCCTCCTTTTACGAGGGGAGTATATCCAAATATGTACCGTGGTCGTATCTGGACTATGCGACAGTACGGGGGTTTTGCAGATGCTACTAAAACAAATGAGAGATTCAAGTATTTAATTTCGCAAGGCCAAAAAGGGCTTTCAATCGCATTCGATTTACCAACTCAAATGGGGTATAACAGCGATAACAAAATTTGTTTAGGAGAAGTAGGAAGGGTTGGTGTAACAGTTAATTCTTTAAAAGATTTTGAACAGGTATTTGAAGGTATTCCTTTAGATAAAGTTTCGACAAGTATGACAATAAACGCTCCTACTTCTGTTTTATTAGCAATGTATATCGTAGTGGGTGAAAAACAAGGAATAAATCCCGACCAATTAACAGGTACAGTTCAAAACGACATTTTAAAAGAATATATAGCTAGAGGGACATATATATTTCCACCGAAACAGTCCTTAAGATTAGTGGCAGATGTAATTGAATACTGTTCGAATAATCTACCCCGATTCAATACAATAAGTATTAGTGGATATCATATGCGCGAGGCAGGCTGCAATGCGAACCAAGAAATAGCGTTCACCATAGCTGATGGCATAGCGTATGTAGAGGAAGTACTTAACAGGGGTGTAGATATTGATGATTTTGCCCCCAGAATATCTTTCTTTTTTACTACCCATAACAATTTTTTTGAGGAAATTGCAAAACTAAGAGCGGTAAGAAGGCTATGGGCAAGGATTATGAAAGAAAGGTTCCACGCTAAGAATCCAAATTCGTTGAGACTGCGATTCCATACGCAAACAGCGGGAGTTACACTCACAGCTCAGCAACCTAATGTTAATATTATTCGAGTAACTCTTCAAGCCTTAGCTGCAATACTTGGGGGGACTCAATCGCTCCATACCTGCGGAGCAGACGAAGCCTTAGCAATCCCTACAGAAGATTCTGTAAGATTGTCCTTACGAACTCAACAAGTAATTGCTTTTGAATCAGGAGTTACTGATGTTGCGGATCCATTAGGGGGTTCATATTATATAGAATACTTAACTTCCAAATTAGAAGAAAAAGCTTTAGCATACATCGAAAGAATAGATAAGATGGGAGGAATATCTAACGCAATAGAAAAAGGATATATTCAAAGTGAAATACAAAACAATGCATACCAGGATCAACAACGAATAGAAAAGGGAATAAATCAAGTAGTTGGAGTTAATACTTATTGTACAGATGAAGAATGTAGAATAGATACATATAAGCACGATGCTGACGAAGAACAAAAAATAATTTCTTCCCTCAGTGAGTTAAAAAAGAATCGAAACGAGGATCTTGTAAAAGAAAAATTGATTGAATTAAAAAAAATAGCTAAAACTTCTAAGAATATTATACCAATCATGATTGAAGTAGTTAAAACTTACGCTACTATAGAAGAAATTTGCGGGGTATTAAGAGAAGTCTTTGGTGAATATAGAAGTTCTCAAATGTTTTAAGAATTATTTATATCAAAATATCCACAGATATAAGTATTCTCTCTGAAATTATATATTTATAGAAAATTGTATGAATTGTAGGATGGTTATCAATTTGATTAATAAGCAAATTCATCGCATGATCCGAGATTTGCATCTAGATAAAACATCTGGAGCGAGCGAATTAATTGAAATTGCCCTTGAAATAATAAAAACTCAGCTTAATTCTATAAAAGATGAGCATTTAGATATTACAGATGTTATGCTTGAGTTGTTTCAGGAACTGCTTAAAGTACGTCCAAGTATGGCACCTATAATCAATACGTTAGGATATTTCCTTCATGATCTGGAGTCATATACCAAAAAAGAGTTTTTAATAAAATATAATGCTTTTCCTCAGTGGAGAGAAAGAATTAAAAACGATTTACTATCATCATTTCGTTCATTCATAGATAAATATAAGGGAAAAAGTCTTAATATTATGTTAATATCTTACAGTACGACAATTATTAAATGCTTAAAAGAAAGTAAAACAAACGATTCTACTTTTTATATTTTAGAGGCTCGTCCTTTACTGGAAGGGCGTCGAACAGCAGAAATCTTATCTTCAGATTATGAAACTCATCTGATTACAGATTCTTCAATGGGTAAGTTCATTAAATCTGTAGATATCGTACTTCTCGGAATTGATAGCATATTACGAGATGGTTCAATTATAAATAAAATAGGAAGTCATCCTTTAGCGTGTGTAGCCGCGGATAATGATAAGAAGGTTTTTGCAGTTGGAGATTCTTATAAATATAATCTAAAAAGTCATTATGGCCAAGAAATTATAATCGAAGACAAGCCAATTTACGAGGTGTATAGTAAAAAGATTAAAAAACAGTTGTTTCATGTCCATAATTATTATTTCGATATTACTCCCTCAAGATATCTAAACGGAATTATCTCTGATTTAGGAGTGTTAACAATACCAGAGTTCTTGGGACAAGTAGTAGAAGTTATTCCTTTAGAATGGTTTAAATCTTTTCTTTAAATTTAGGGTTGGTTCTAATTTGGAAAAAATTAAAGGAAAATTTAATTATGATCCATTGACTCCTCTAATTTCGAGTAAAAATGAGGCAATTTTATATTTCACTAAACGAGATCTTCTAGACGAAGAAGTTAAACCCATCGAAACATTATGGACTTTACCTTCAGCAATAAAGATTATTAATAAACAGCAAGAAGAAGGGTATTGGAGGTATCCCGCTTGGAAAACCAAGTTAAACGAGCCAGAAAATTATAATCTTCTTGAAACATACCGACAATTAGGCTTTCTTGTGGAAAAATTTGGTTTCACTAAAGAACATGCTGCGATTAGCAAAGCTGGAGAATATGTTTTTTCTTGTCAAACGGATGAAGGAGATATTAGGGGATTTTATGGTACTCAATACAGCCCTAACTATACAGCAGCAATAACTGAATTATTAATCAAAGCAGGATATGGTAATGATCATCGCGTTAAAAGGATCCTTGAATGGTTATTATCCATGCGGCAAGAAGATGGGGGATGGGCTATTGCAATGAGAACAAATAACGCTAAATACCTAGATGTCGTTAATAGCCCTATTGCATTTGAACCTAATTGGAAAAAAGCTTTTTCTCATATGGTGACTGGGATAGTACTTAGAGCATTCGCTGCTCATTCTAAATATAGAAATAATGAAGAGGTGAAAGTAGCGGGTGAACTTTTAACTTCAAGATTCTTTAAACCTGATAAATACACCGATCGTAGAGGTGTGGAATATTGGATAAAAGTATCGTTCCCATTTTGGTGGACTGACATTGTGTCTTCGCTTAATTCTCTCTCTTATCTTGGTTTCACTACATCTCATCCGCAAATAAAATTAGCACTTGAGACATTGAGAGATAAGCAATCAGAGAGCGGATTGTGGGACTTGAAACTATTAAAAACAAAAGATCAAAATCTCTCTTTATGGATCAATATAGCAATCTGTCGAATATTTAAGCAATTTTATCCTTGATTATGCTAAGATATTAATCTACTTTTTCAGCCATGTAAGGCTTCAAAGCTTTAATTGCTATCGCGTAGAGTGGTATTACAGATAATTCGATAAATATTGAAATTGCGAAAGGAGCAAATGCGCCTATATTATCGTAAGCTAATCCTCCTATTATAGGTCCCAAAACCGCACCGAATAAACTCAACCACTGTGCAGCTCCAAAAACCTTTCCACGATGGATTTTTGATATACGACTGAGAATATTCTGTAAAATTAAGTTGCCACCCCACGCAAAAGTAGAGTCGAAGAGTAAAAGAAGCCCAAACATATAACCCGATGTTGAATTAATTATTAACCATGTCACAAACGCACCTAAGCTACTCACAAAAGCCATTCCTAGTATAGGATTAATTTTGTCAGCAATTTTACCTAATTTAGGTGCTAACAACAGAGAGATAATTTGACTTGGGAAATAGATTATCATTACAAGCGTGGGATCTACGACCTCTAATTCTTCGATTAAATATACTTGAAAGTAAGGAAACGCTAACGTTTGATTAATGTTGCTGGTCATAAAAGCAAGGACTAAAATGCTGAATCCGATAAAGAATCCAATTGCTAGATTATTTCTGGACTTCAAAGGAGACTCAGATATGACTGGTTCCTTGGAGACTATGCTTGGTTCTACCGAAGAGGGAAATAAATTAAATATATGCTTATCAAATGTTAATTTTTCGTCCACTTTCAAATGAAATACAATTCCTCCAAAAATATTTGATGTGGCGAATATTAATAAAGGACTGTAAACCAAAAACAGATTCTCCGGAACAAACAAATTCGCTAACCAAAATATAATAAAACTTGTGATTGATCCAACCGCGTTTCCTTTCCCGATCATTCCTCCACGTTTTCCGAATGCGAATGAGCGATTAGCTTTATTTGATTTCTCTGAAATTAATGTATCCAATGGCGTCCAAAAAAAACCTGCAAAAAATCCTAAAATAAACATACCTGCAGTAAATAACAAGAAAGATGATAAAAGAATTCCTATAAACATTAGAATATAGCATGTAGCACGCCCAAAACTTCCAATTAGGATTAACAATTTCTTTGAAACGCGGTCAGTCAAATAACCTACAATAGGAGCACTAATTAAACCCCCGATCATTTGTATTGAAAAAGCAAGACCTAATTCCGTCTTTGAAACTTCTAATAATTGAACTGTGACATAAGGGATCAAAAATGAAAAGAAGAAGAACCCCATACTATTCCAAAAGATAATTTTTATCATTGGAATAAAATCTGGAGTCATCTTAATGTTATTTTCAACCTCTTGCGTATTTATATCAATACTATCTAATTTTTGCTCATTGGGGGTGTTAATCACATCAGAACGATTTTTAGCATCAGTATTTTTTGACAGTTAATAAAACACCTTTTGCAAAATTATATTAGAAAAAGAGTCGTATCCTAAATACTTCATCATTTCAGCATAAATTAGTATCTTATCTTTCAAATGGAATAAACTTTATTTTGGAGAAATACTAATCCTATTACAATTCGATTTTTAAAAAAAAAAGTGAAAATTCAAATGTTAACTTCAGAACACATTAAAGAAATCTTAAATGATTATACAATAAATCTTAGATTCCATGCCCGTGGAGGACAAGGAGGCGTAACTGCTTCAAATCTCTGCGTGGAAGCTTTCTATGGTTATGGTGTCTGCCAACCTAAGTTTGGAGCAGAACGAATGGGAAGTCCAACTGAAAGCTATGTTCGACTATCTGCGAACGCTGATCTAGTTAGATCAAACGAACAAGTGTATGGACCTCATTTTGTTTCCGTATTAGACCCCTCTTTATTAACAGAAGTAGATGTGTCGGCAGGTATCCCAAAAGGAGGTTGGTTAATTGTCAATACAGTGATGAATCAATTAACGATTCAAGATGCAGTCAAACGTAAAGACATAAATATTGCGACTATAGATGCAACTCGAATCGCTCTCGATGTTTTAGGAAGAAATATTACGAATACCATTATATTGGGAGCTTTATTTCGTGTGTCTCATCTCTTTACACTTGAAGAATTATCTGACGCGATAATGAAGCGATTTAAAGGAGAAGTTGCAGGTAAAAATATTCAGGCTATTAAACAAGCAATTGAAGAAACATGCATTTATGATATGGGGATCGAACCAGATTTCACTGTGGACAGTAAAATACCATGGCAACAAGTATCTCTAGGGTTGCCAGGATACAAAGATTTGGATAAAGCCGGTGTTTGGTATTGTGATGAAGATATAATCCCTGTTGGAAGCGATCAAGTAAATACTGGGTCGTGGGGTGAATGGGAAATAATATGGGACGAAGAAACATGCACTAGTTGCGCGCAATGTTGGTTTATATGCCCTGATTTTACCACTCTTAGAAAATTAGGCGATGACGGTAAATACCACATGTCTGGAATCGATGTGTTTCACTGTAAAGCTTGTCAAAATTGTCTTAATATTTGTCCCGTTCAAGCCATAAGTAAACGAGCAAAACAGGGTCCAGCTGCTTGTGCATCACCAGAAGAAGGAGGTAATTAAAATGTCAGTAGAACCAATGAAATTATTTTTTAAGGAGATTAAAGAACCAGTTGAAACTGCTATGATTGGTAATTACGCCGTCGCAGGGGGCGTCACTCAAACGGATCCCGATGTGATATGTGCTTTCCCGATTACGCCTCAGACGCAATCTGTTGAAGGATTATCCGATGTGGTTCATCAAGGAAGGTTGAAAGCAGCCTTCGTTAATGTCGAATCTGAATTAGCAGCTATTAGCTACTCAACTGCAGCTTGTGCAGCGGGTGCTAGAACATTTACTGCAACTGCGTCTCAAGGCTATTTACTGATGTCGGAAGCTTTACCGATGGCTGTAGGGTGGCGAGTTCCTTTAACGATGATGATCTCCGCCCGAGCTTTCAACGCTCCAAATCTGTCTATTTGGAATAGTTGGGAATTTGTTATTACTGATTATGGGTGGAATTGTATCGTTTCGGAAAATGTTCAAGAGACATACGATGCCGCAATTTTGTCAGTCATGATGTCTGACAATTCATTATTTCCAACTATGTTTGTTCACGATGGATTTATCATTTCTCATTCAGTTCAAAAACTATGGTTAATTCCCGATGAGATTGTACGTAAATTAACGCCAAGGAAACCTCGCCATACAATAACAACTGAACATCCAGGAGTGTGGGGTGGAATTGTTACACCAGGTTTTTTCATGGAGGGAAGAATGGGATTAGATATGGCCAAAAAATCCGTATTAGATGTAATGAAAAATTCCTTTGATGAATTCGGAAAAGAAACCGGTCGTCATTATAATTTAATTGAGACTTATAACTTGGATAACTCCTCAAAAACTGCGTTTATTACTATGGGATCGATGTGTGGAAACATCATTAGTTGGATGACTAAAAATAAAGATATCGGGTTAATCAAAATCAGAGCATACAGACCTTTCCCTTACGAGGAGTTACAAAAGATTGTCCAAGAGCATAATATTGAAAAATTAATCATCTTTGAGAAATCAGATGCACTTAATAATCTTCTACCACCATTTTCAACCTCGATCGCAACGGCGTTGTATCCGCTTAAAACTCTATTTAGATGCTTTATCGTAGGTTTAGGTGGAAGAGACGTTACAAGAGACGAATTTAGTGTCGCAAAGAAGAAAATGGAATCTGTTAACGACATGAAAGGACAACTCTATACATATCTAGGTGTCAGAGAAACTAAGGATAAAATACATGGGGTGAATATGTAAAATGTCGAAACCAGAGAGAAATGTTATTCTGTTTGAAGATATCCTCGCAAGAGACGAGAAAAGTAACGTATTGTTCCTTAACTATGATAACGAAGCTTTTATGAACACTGGTATTCAAGAATCGGGAGCAACTCCGCCTTACGCTTCAACAACGACTGGTCCGGGAGGAGAGAAAATACCTGGAAAAATCGGTGTTAAGCAAGATCTGGTCACTCCCTTTGCGTTTTTTGGCACAAAATCTCTGTTCTTAGCCACTGCTAATCCTGCCTATCCCACAGACTTCATGGGAAAATTCGCTGAAGCGATGAAATCAAATGGGTCTGCTTTCATTCAAACTTATTCAGATTGCATGCGAGGATGGCGCCACGCAGCCAAAGACGCCGTGAAAATTTCAAAACTAGCTACAGATTGCGGATATTGGCCTCTTTATACGATAAGAGTTAAAGACGGAATACCGACATTTTCTTATTATCGCGGATTAGATATTGATAAAGAAAAATTCGTAGAATATCTTAAATCTATGGGCAAATTCAAGCATTTATTTAAACCAAGATTCATGGAAAAAGAAATTGACGAGATAATTTATTATACAGAACAACGAAATCTCAAACTAAAAAAACTTATTGAAACATTCGGAGCTGAAAAACCTGTAGACTTCTATAAAGTTAATAGAAGAACATTAAAGCCTCAAACTCATCTGCACCCCGGGCACGGATTATGTCCCGGT
>JAUWZR010000116.1 GCA_030615235.1 Promethearchaeota archaeon | reverse complement strand
TAGCCCGGCACGGAATTTCGATTATCAAGATGACTCGATAAATTTCGAACCGTGGTCACGGGGTTCAAGGCCCCAGATGCTTGACCGCTACACCACCGGGCTTTAATAATTATTTTTTATAGATTGAATGGTTTTAAATTTTGTTTAAAAAATGTGTTATCTAATAAATCTTTATTGGTTTTCAGAAATAGAGTATCTGCTTCTTCATCTCTATATTCATCCGGTAACATCTGTGGAATAGTTTCGATGATTGGGAACCATCTCTTACACTTAGAACAGAACAATAAACCCGTTTCAATCTCAATTTCAGTTTTGAATTTGTTTAAAAAATATAATTCTGGCAAAATTGTATCAATATGTTCATTCATCAAATTGTTTGAAAAGGCTTTTATTTTTTGTTTTACATCATTTTGTATAATGTGAATACATCGCTTGCTTAGCTCAAAAGAAGATTTATCGCGCATATTATCTACTTCTTTAATACTAGAGATTATTGCATTTATATAAATACCAAGTTTACTTTTTTCAATCACGATCTCGTCTTTCACGAGTAATTCTTCATTTTTTTGCTCAATTTCAATAATATTTTCCTTTTTAATACTAATTATGTCTTTCTTATCATACGCTTCTAATATTTCTTTAAAAACATTTTCATTTGTTTCAAAAGAAAAGATTATCAACTCTAGCGGAAAAAATTTATCAATCGGACAAGCTAAAATATCGCACAACCACGGTCTCATTAATTCACCGAAATTTATGTAATTTACAATAAATAACTTCTTAGTTGTTGAATATACTTGTCGAGCGTTCTATCTAATTTTTTTCGTCTATTGAAAAAATTATCTGATAATTTTTGGTAAGCTGCTTTAGAAGGTAATTTTCCTCTTTTGTATCGCGCCTCCAAGAGATTTAAGCTATCCGAAATACTAATTCTTTCGGCATCTAACACATCAAGTCTTTTTACAATATTGTTGAATGTATCGCTCGTCTCCATCAATATTTTCTTAAAAGGACGGATTTCTTCTTTAATCTGGTCAATTTTCGCCGTGTTTTTGCTTAGTAAATTTTTATAAGTCTTTTTTGCTAACTTCTTGCGTTTTGTCTCACTTTCTGCTTTTCTAATTTCCAGCACTAATGCATTTTTTTCTTCGTACAATGAACAAAATTCTCTAATTTCACTTGAAGGGATGAATTCTTTTTTGAAGATCGATATTTGTTCCTCTCTTTTTAGAGTTTTAATTGCAAGAATGAAAATCGACGACAATAAGGCAATGATCATAACGAAAACAACAGGTCTAAGAAGAATTTCAAATAAATCAATAGTAAAAGTAATTAATACATTTTTCTCTACTAGTGGACATACATTTTCAGTGCTGTATACTAAAACTTTGGAATTTCCTGAGTTTTGCAAAGCTTCTGGTAATGAAGACATATAATCCACACTACCACATCCTTCGATAATTACATTGATAGTTTGTTCATATATTAAATATTCATATTTGGTTGTGAGTAAATTTATTGAAATGGATTGTTGGAGCCAATTAGAGGATATATATTTTTCAGGGGGTAGATAATATTCAAGAAAAAACTTAAATTTTGATGCTGGCGCCAGCGAAACTCTATTCTGGAATAATGCAATAAAAACAGTTTTTGTTGAAACATCATCAATAGATTCTATAAGGGATACTCCTAAGATCTCTCCCAGATCGTCATAGACTTTTACATTCATCGCATCAATTGGAATTTTCATTGATAATGTAGCGATTTCAACAATTCCAACATTTTCGATCGTAATTTCTTCAACATTTTTAATAATACCCCAAGGAGATATGTAAATATCTTTATCTATCTTTTCTATTTCTAATTTTGATGTTAATGTAGTTATTACAGAAATAGTTGTTTCGTTATTCTCATCTAAGTTTAGTAAAAAGGGCTCTAGATAGTTAATTTCAAGGTTACCTTCTAAATCGTATAAGATGTTTCTTCCCCCAACTAAAACCCCCATTGCCCCAATTTGTTTATAAAAGTGTATCTCTGATCCTTTGGGTAATAGATAATTTGATTTAATGTTTCCTTCGCTCTTATAAGGTAAAACGGGAAAAATTAGTCCTTTAAATGTTAAGAGTTGAGTGATCTCGTTGTCAATAAATGATATCTCGTAAGATATTAAATTTGTATATGAATGCAGAACAGTTAAAGTAATTTCTTGTGATGGTAGTAGAGGCATATCAAAATAAATAGTTATCATTTCGTAAATATCCATTATCTCATGGGATCTTTCGATTAATAGTGTGTTCTGTGTTTCTCCAAAAGCGTTAAAATAAATTAAATTATTTGAATCTTCAACTTTTAATCCAAATAAAATTGAATTAATCGGATTGTTATTATTATTTAAGATTGTTAGCCTATCTTTTATATTTACTAAACCATTGGAACTTAAATTAGTGTTTCTTACTACATTTGTCGCTAAAAGGTTATCTGCTCCTTCTAAAGTGCTTGATAGTTGAGGATCTTCAACTGAGAAATGATTTTGATAATTGTATGAAAAATCATCCTGAATAGCTGAAAATACGATCATAACAGATAAAAACCCAATAAATATAATGAAAAAACTTTTTCTTCTCATAATTTTATTCCTTTGTAAACTCGAATTAACTAACAATAATTAATACCATTAATAAAAATTTATTATATTTTTTTATATAATTCGAGATAAAACTTATTATTTGTGTTGTTTTAATTTTAATTAATTTATAAAAATAAATGAAAAAATAATAAATGTCGTCTCAACGAAGTCAATCAAGACGTAAAAAAAGGAGAAGCGGAAACGCACCAATGCCTTTAGGAGGCGCTGGTTTAATGAGGTTCTTTGAGGATAGTTCAATTGGAATTAAAGTTAGTCCGATAACAACTGTAATTTTTGCTTTAGCTTTAATAGTAATAGTATATTTAGCTTGGTTAGAAATTTTTAGTTGGTTATTTACCCCCTCGTAACTTTATTTATAATATTTTTTATGAATATGATTACATTTAAACATGCGTATGTCGGAATTTCAAGCGTTACTTAAAAAGCTCTACCTTCAAAAGGACCTAAATCGAGGGATTGAAAGCACATATATATGGCTTATTGAAGAAATTGGTGAGCTTGCCACTTTATTAAACGCCCAAGAATTAGATAAAACAAAGATTTCTGAAGAGTTAGCAGATATTATAGCCTGGACAATTTCTATTGCAAATATCTTAAATATCGATATAGAAAAAGCTATAGTAAGTAAATACCCCAATAAGTGTAAAAAGTGTAATTCCTCTCCTTGTAATTGCGTAAAATGATTAAATTAATATTTTTTGCAATATATTTTAACTAAAAATCGAATGAAAGTAAAACCATAGAAATGAAACTGGAAGAAACAAATAATTCTTTTATTCATAAGAATGCAATCGTAGATGAAAATGCATTTATTGATACATTTTCAATAATAGGAAAAGGAGTTAAAATAGAAAGCGGAGTTTATATCTCTAAGGGTGTCAAAATTTACGGAAATGCTTTAATTCAATCAGGAACTTATATAGGGGAAAATTGTATTATTGGGCACCCTCAACGAGCGGAATTATTAACAATCGTAAAGAGTCAGAGGAATGTAGCGGATTACGAGAGCCCATTAATTTCTATCGGAACAAATTGTACCATAAGGGCAGGTAGTATAATTTACTCTGAAGTTTCAATTGGGAACAATTGTCAAACAGGACATAATGTTATGATAAGAGAAAAAACATCAATAGGGCATAGTACAGTTATAGGTACTAATGCGGTTATTGACGGTAATGTAGTAATAGGCAATGAAGTTAGTATTCAAACAGGAGTGTATATTCCGTTATATTGTAGAATTGGAAACAAAGTATTTATGGGTCCTTTTAGTAAATTAACGAATGATAAATACATGGAGCAGAAGGAATTTGATTTGATTGGTCCAACAATTGAAGACGAAGTATCACTAGGTGCAAACTCAGTTATTTTTCCGGGAATAACTTTAAAAAGGGGAACAATTGTTGGAGCAGGCGCTGTTGTTACAAAAAATACTAAGGAAAGAGATATAGTTGTCGGAAACCCTGCTAAGTTTTTAAAGAAAAAACCTGCAGATTGGATTTAAATCGCAATATATGCTTCTTTTAAAATTTTTAAATAATAACTGAAAGAATTAGTGTAATTATGAGTTTGTCAGGGAAGAAAATTTGGATTGATATAGAAGAACCAAAAACTGGTATTATGTTTAAATCTCTTTTAGAAAAATTTAGAAATGATGGAACTGAGATCCTGGTTACCGCGAGAGATTATGACTCAACCTTTCAAATTCTAGACGATTTAGAAGTAATTTATGAAAAAGTAGGGAAACACGGGGGCGCCACTTTAGACAAAAAATTAAAGTCATATATCAACCGTTTGGTGGAATTATACCCTAAGGTTGTAAATTTTAAGCCTGATTATTTTATTACATTTTCATCTGTTGAAGGTGTCAGAATCTCATATGGGTTGAATATCCCTTCAATAGGTTTTAATGACGAACCTCGTAATGTTCCAGTATGTAAATTAATATTTCCCTATTTAGATAATATTATTACTCCAACTTGTGTTCCCGAACAACTGTACATAAACCTCCACGCAAATCCAAATAAATTAATAAGATATAATGGCATCGACGAGATAGCTTGGTTATCTGAATATCTACCAAATCCTTCCATTCTAGATGAAAATAACCTAAAGAAGGGAGAATATGTAGTTATAAGAAGTGAACCCTCATTTGCAAGCTATTTTATTAATGTTCTTAAACCAGAAGAATCATTAATTAGCAAGTTCTTTCCTCCCATATTTAGAGAATTTCCAAATCATAAATTTTTGATAATTGTAAGAACTAAAAAGCAAGAGTTATTTCTCAACGAGAAATTGGAGAATTACATAGGAAATTCCAACATAAAAATAACAAGATACATGCCGAATATGCTTGATCTGTGTTTTTACAGCAGTTTAGTAATCAGCGGCGGTGGAACAATAGTACGTGAGTCAAGTTTATTAAATGTACCGAGTATAGAATTTTTTCCAGGAGAGACTGCACCCCAGGAACGTTTTTTAATAAATAATGGTTTCCCGTTACAACATATAAAAGAGATTGACGAAATAGTAAAAAAATCTTTAGAAATTCTCTCAACCAAACCGAAATCTGATAGGTTTAATAATAACTATCGAAAAAAAATATTAAATTTTGAGAATCCAAATGAGGTCTGTTATAAAATTGTTAAGAAAAACCTCTTGGGGCGTTCTTAGAGACTCATAAATCTTTCGTATTCGTTTTCTAATCTTTTACCTGCAGCGTTCCAACTATACTTTTGGATGTATTTTTGAGCACCAATAACTAATTGATTTCTTAGATCGTCATCGCACAGTAGGAGATTAATTTTCTCTGCTAATTTAAGGGGATTTCTAGGCGGAACAAAAAGTGCGTGGTCCTCTAAAATTTCTTTATATACCGAAATTGCTGAACAAATAACAGGAGTTCCACAAGAAATAGCTTCCAAAGAGGTTAATCCAAATCCTTCAGATGAAGATGAATATGTGATAAAAATATCTCCCATAGAAAAATAGAATGGAATATCAGTTTCGGGGATAAAACCTAAAAAACGAACGTCTTTATAATCAGCAACCCAGTTATTATATTCCTTTTCCATTAAAAAATCAGGTTTTCCACCAATAATTAAATTGAGGTTAGGTTTTTCGCTTTTAATTAGCATATAAGCTTCGATTATACTTTTCACACCCTTATACTGTGTTATTCTTCCAACATATAATAAAACTGGACCATTAATTTTTAGTTTTTCCTTTAACTTTTGAGCTTCATTTGGATATGGTTTGTATTTTTCATCAATACCGTTGTAGATCGTTTTAATTTTATTCTTGTCAATATTGGGAATAAAATGCTGGAATTCATGTTTAATAAAATTAGATACTGTTACTATCGAAGATGCTCTTTTAGAAACAAATTTAATTAAAAGCTTTTCTAATGGGATTTTTGTGAGTTGTGTTTCAAAAGGAGTAAAATCGTGAATAGTACATATAAATTTTTTCTGACGGGATAAAATCACTGGTAGGGCAGCTTTTGCGCTATTTGCATGCACAATATCGAATCTATTTCTTTTTAAGTATCTAATGACTTTAAAATAAAAATGAAGCACCCATAGAAACCTTTTTCTGATTAAATCGAATTGAATAATGCCAGGAGTGTCTAAATCTTTATTCCATTTACCAGTGACTAATTTAACATTATGTCCCTGCTTTTTTAAATATTCAAAAAGTGCTCTGATGACTTTGGCCTCGCCATCCGCACTATCTGGAGAAACAGTTAAAGAAATAAGGCATATTTTTAGTTTTTTCATAAGTTCTCTGAGATTAAGTGGTTTTATATCTCCAATTTCAAGTTAGCTGTTTAAATCCATCTTCAGTTATTAATATCGTTTCTTCACTCTGAGCAACAAACTCTCCCTTCTGTTCTGCTAGAACATAATGAACTTGAATTTTCCCTTGCTGAATTAATTCTTGGAGCCCAAAAACAACACCCATTCTAAAATCTTTAGCTAACCATCTTTCTGCAAAAGGAAGTGTTTTGTAATTTTTATTAATATGCCCTAAAATTTGCTTAGATGTCTTTCTCCTCAGCGGAACTCTTCCTGCGTAAGGGTTCAATTCATAGATATAGGAAGCATTTGTATTATGAACGCTTCCTTCTCCTGTTGAGGCAAAAATTTCTATAGCAAAAACTTCCCCTTCTTCCATAACATCCCCACCTTGGTTACCCAATTCAGGTAACTGTTTTTTACCGTGTACCATCCATCTTTCAATTTGATGTCCGCCTAGTTCTTTTATTGGGTTAAATTTAAATCCTTTAACAATGTCTTCTATTTTCTTTCCTAATTCCTTAGTGTTGACTTTGGGTTTAGCTAACATTTTTACTGCTTCAAGGGCTACTTCAGTTGCTTGAATTATATTTTCAAGGGATTTTTCATCATTAAAACTTATTGTAAAGGCAGTATCAACAATGTAACCTTCGATATGAACTCCTAAATCAATTTTCACAATATCTCCTTCATTAATAGTAAGTTCATCGTCTTTAATTGGAGATGTATAATGAGCTGCTGTATTATTTATACTTACATTGATAGGGAAAGCCCATTCTCCACCTAACTCGATGATCTTTGCTTCAGCACTTTTAATAAGATTAAATACATTTGTTCCAACCTCTACTTGTGGCCTAATGAATTTTTTTACTTCTTGAGCTATTTTACCTGCTTTATTAAGAGATTCTAACTTAAATTTTTTCTCTTCGGCTTTAGTTTCTGCTTCTTCCTTACTACTTCCTTGATCAGATTGATTTTTCAATTTGTTTATTTCATTCATTGATATATATTAATGTTAAAATTGATAAAAATATTTTTTAATTAAGTACATCATTCATTATAAAATAGAAAAAATAAAGTAAACATTAATAATTAAATAAAGTTAATTTTAATAGATCATATAAGTTATTGATTTATCACTCATTACGATGGTTTACATTTGAGTGAAAATTTTTGTAAGGTATTTAAACTCTCGTTAAAAAGTTAGGAGGTATTTATGTTTGTCTGAGAATATTAGCGAGCTCACGGATCTACTAAGAAAATTAATCGCAGTAAATAGTGATATTGAGGGTTCCGCCATAGTTAGTGTTCAAGGACTTCCAATTTGTTCCGTTTTAAACAAAAGTACTAATGACGGGATAGTTTCTGCGATGTCAGCAGCCATACAGAGCGTTTCAGAGCGAGCAGTTGAGGAACTTGACAGAGGAGAGTTAAAAAGAATCCTTATTGAAGGTTTAAATGGTAGCATAATTCTCTCTAAAGCGGGAGAAAACGCTATTTTATGCACATTATGTAGCGCTAATTCCAGCTGGGGAATGGTTTTCCTCAATATCCAAAGCGTCTCGAACAGAATTGCGGCGCTTTTAGATTAG
>JAUWZR010000089.1 GCA_030615235.1 Promethearchaeota archaeon | reverse complement strand
TATTGCTAGTTTTTCTTCGCTCATGTCAAACACAGGGTTTTTTCAAGAAAAATATAACAGCTTTTACAAACTTAGAATAAATCAAATAACACAGTTTAAAATAAAAATTTACCCATTGAAAACAGATTCTCAACCGTATGTTAATCTTATTAAGAAAATACATCAATTTTAATAATGAATAACAACCATTTTCTAATTCAAACATTAAATCCCTCAACAGTTTTTTGATGATGGGATTATGATAATTTTTCTATAAGTCAGTATAGTATAATCTTCTTTACAGAAAAAGTCTAAAAAAATGTACTGAATGTTTATACTTCTTGTTTTGATTTAATTGTTAGGCGGTGCTTTCTTCCAAGATCTAATCTCCTTTTCTTTCTCCGAATCATTTCGACAAAACTTTCTACTCTTGTGAGAAGACCTGCTTCGCCCGAATGCTCGTCCATTATAATCTCTAAAAAGGGAAGTCCTACAACTTTCATATCTCTCATAATCAATTCTGAAATGAGACTATCTGGACCGCAAGCAAAACTTATCAAAAAGATTACACCATCGATTTCGTCTCGCCCTTCAGTTAGAAAATAACGGATACTTTGCATGATTTCTTCTTCGTGTCGCCAGTAGTTTCGCAGTTTACCGCCTCTTGGATTCACAATGACGGGTGTCTTGAATATAGATTCTGGTAGGTTTTCGATGGTGAGATAATCAACATTTTGGTCTTTTAGCTTTTTCTGAAAATCAAGATTAATGAATGTATCGAAAATGTTATAGCCATGTCCTAAAAGCAGAAACCTTATATCACCGGAACTCTTCTTCTTAGGTAATGTGAAAGGACGATTTCTTTCGGTTAATCTTAGGGCGTGATTTACAGAAGAACCATTTCTTAAAAATTCGTGATATTCGTCGAAATACTTTTGGGCTTCTCTATATGCGTTTAGCGCTTGAGTTTGATTCTTTCCCAATTGCCTTCCGAGTTCGATGGCCGCCGTAGATATTGGAAACTCTTTTACATTTACTTCAAAGTTTAGAATTTTAGGAATACCAGGTAAGATTTTAATTACATCAGGTAAGGATAAAAATTTAGGGCAGAAATAGGAATCTTTTTCTTCAGATACATATCTTGGCACAAAAACGAAGTCTAAATCGGGGTGGTCGCTTGTGAGTTTTAAAATTTGTCCGTAATATATTTTAACGGGAATACATAGCTCTCCAAATCCATGGGTAACTCCCACCTCAACAATTTTTTTATTAGTAAGGGGACTAATAACAATTTCAGCATCAAGTTCTTCAAGGATTTTTTTCCAAAAGGGGAAATACCTATAAAAATGAAGTGCTCTCGGTATCCCTACTTTGATTTTGGTTTTTACAGATTGTTGAGGTACTTCCATAGTGTTCCGTCACACCTTATTCTACGCATCTGGGCTATCATAAAGGAGTAAATCCTTAATTTGAGCCATCATATTGGCTGTTAAACGCTTGAGTTCTTCATAATCTGGCATTGGTTTACCCCAGTATTTTTTGTGCTCCATGAATGCTGGTCCTGCCTTCATTATTTGTCCTTTATAGAAGCTTAGCATTTTAGCGTGCTTTGGATATGTATTTTCTGTACCCGTAATTCCTACTAATAAGATTGGTACTTGCTTTTCAATAGCTAATCGCATAGCGCCCGTGCGACCTTCAAGGAGTTCACCACCCCCAGGATTGGTCGTTCCTTCGGGGTACATCATAACCAGTTCTCCGTTATCAAGGAGATTTTTAGCGTAATTGAACGAATCAACATCGTGTTGCCCCCTTTTTAAGGGAAACGCGTGATGGGTTCTAACCCATGCGTTAACTAGCGGTGGTTTGAATAAAGATTGTTTAGCCATTTGGTAAAGAACTCGTTTTCTGTGGTAGATTAAGGATGCTGCAAAGATAAGTACGTCCCATTCTGAGTTGTGGTTAGTACAGACAACAGCAGCGCCTTCATCAGGGATATACTTTTCAAAATCGATTATATTGTAAGGCATCATTAAATCGCTCCAATTGCACACTAACCATCCTGAGAAATTATGAACTGTTTCTTGAAATTTGTCTCGTAATCCAAATGCTTCTAAACTTTTTAATAAGGAATACCACATGTCATCTACGAGTTGTAAAGCACCCTTTCCAAAATCTTTTAAGTATCTCTTAAAATTAAACGATTCCTTCGGTTTTTCAGCATCTTCTGGAGAACCGATTGATAATTCTTCCTTTTTTTGTTTCCTTGTATCTACAATAACGTACTCTCGTAAGTCGAGTACTACTTGTCGTAACTCTGCAGTCAACCTTTTGATTTCATCGTAAGAGATTGTACTAATGTCGTAATCGTTATAATAAATAGGATCACCTACTCGTACTTTAACCTGAGTTGGTTTCATAACCAATTTACCTTTTGGCAAAGCATTCCTTGACCCAATTACTGCCATTGGAACAATAGGGACCTTCATTTCAATTGCAAGTCGAACTGCGCCGGTTTTAAATTCTCCAATCTCCCAACCAGTTTCCTCCCTAGATCTCGTACCTTCGGGGAAAATTCCAACCCATTCTCCTTCTTTAATAATTTCTTTAGCCGTTTCCCAAGCATGTTCAGGATTTTCTCGATCTAATTTGAATGCTCCTAAGTTGGTAAAGAGAGATTTTATTAAGGGGGTTTTAAAATTATCTAGCTTACTCATGTATCTAATTCTTCTGTGACAAGCGGCTCCATAAAAAAATGGGTCTAAGTGGCTTTCATGTGAACCCACGAGGATACCTCCCCCATATTCGGGAAAAATATTCCCTAGTGGGTATTCTGTTTTAAAATTCCATAATATACGAGCAAAAAATTTAATATATACATATGCTGCCCACCATTGAAGCTTTCCTTCAACATCTTGAAGGTTCAATTGCTCAATAGCTTGGCGCCAGAGGTCGTTCAAGGGATCAATCGGATTGTATTTTAAAAACTTGTAAGTCGCATTTTGATGACGTTTTCCAAAATCTAACTCTTTTTGTTCCTTTTCTTCAGTGGTTTTTACTATACTTGTTTCTTCTGAAGCTTTATATTCTTCTTCTTTAAGTTGCATAAGTAGAATCCTCCTAGGATTTGATTTTAATACTATTTTGTGAATTTGAATTTGATAAATTTTTATTTTCAATTAGCCTTTTTAAATCGTCTAACGAATCAATTAACAAGTGCGGTTTAAATTCCGCTAACATCTCTTTGTTACTTACTCCCGTTGCTACTCCTATAGTCCATACTCCTGCTTCCTTTCCTGCTTGAATATCTGACGGCATATCTCCAATCATGATAAAATCTTTCAAGTTGCAGGATTTATAGCTCTCAAAAACAGGATTTAATGAGTTAGGATCAGGTTTAAGATCGGGTAAAAGATCTGCGCCAAACACTCCTTTGAATATGCTTTTCACATTGTTACTTTCAAGGTGTGGAATAATATTTTTAGTTTGGTTATGAGAAACAATAAAAAAGTCGTATGATTTTTTAAACTTTTTAATGAATTCATCTGCTTCTGGATAAAATGGAGCTTCTTTAGCGTATGTTAGATATGTTGTGAATATTTTCGTAGCAATTCGTAGTTTTTTTAAGAATGTTAATGAATGAAGTGATGTTATATATTTAAACAATTCAAACGCTTCTAATATGATTTTAGGGAGTGGAGTTCCTTGAATTATCTCCATTAATGCACCTATCTCTTGCATTGTCGTCTCGATATCATAGCTAATCTGTTTTTCATTGAAAACTTCTTCTATTGAGGTTTTAAGTGATTCTCTTATATCGAGGAGAGTTCCGTCAAAATCGAAAATAATTCCTTGAATTGTCCCGTTTTGAATCCGTTTAACTAATTCGTTGTCAGAGCTCATCATTATTTATTAAAAAACGGCTAAAATTTTAATAACATTATATTTATTGGTGAATTATCTTTACTTAAGTGATTTTCTATATAAAAATATTTTGTTTATAATAATACGCTATAGAGTATGATTTGTTTTCGTTTAACATAATCTCAGAAAGGAGTTTTCATAAGCGATAGGAACAAGCTCCATTCAAAATTGGATTAGTACAGCCATGATCAAATAGACGATAGTTCTAAATACTAAAAATCTATGAAAAGAACCTTTTTAGATGCAATATTATCCCTTTAATATATTATTATTAAATAATATGGGATGAGATAATTATATAGAGGTTTTTAGTATGGAACTACAAAGAGAATTCCAAAAGGATAAATATAGACACGCTGAATTTCTTGAAATGATTCCCATAAAAGAGGAAAAACTTGTAAAGCTTTTTCTAAAAAGAGAATTCCAAAAGGATAAATATATACATACCGAATTTCTTGAAATGATTCGCATAAAAGAGGAAAAACTTTTAAAACTTTTTCTAAAAAGAAAACATTATCCAATTGTAATAGAAAACGAAGTATCTCAATAATTATTAAAACTTGGATAATGTGATTTTAATTTGCTAAAAGAGTGTAGTTTTTCCGGAGAAAACGAGCGTTTGTTAAAGAAATACATTAATCAAATATTGAATAAGAAGGTAGAAAACCAGAAGATAATCGAGGGATTCGAGAATGAGTTATAATATAACGCTTCCGGAAGTAGAAACAAAATTATATTTAAAGTTCTTAAATAAAGCGTGTAAACAACTAACATACACGCACACCGATAAAATATACAGAAAATATATGCGAGGTGTTAAGGAATGATTAAAGAGAATACGAGAATAATCAACATTACAGTTTACAAACACCAATTAAACGCATTGGATCGGATCGTAAATATTGGTTATTCCAATTCGAGAAGTCAACTAATCAGGAAGATCATAGATACTTATGTCACAGACTATATTCATGAATTAATTCGTCTAAACTTGTTTATTTTACCGTTCGAATTTCTTAACTTATTATTTTTTTATTGAAATACTTAAATTAAATGCAGTAGAAGTAACTATAAGATTGATATTTAACTCTAAGAAGGTTTTGACAAATATGTTTGAAAAAATATCTAATGATGTGAAGGAAGGAACATTCCCAGAGGCGATCCTAAATACTTATGGTCCACTCAATAACAACGAGAAGTTTAAAGAGAAATATGCTGATAAAAGCTTTAAAATTCTTTTAAATCCAAAAGATGGAAACTACGCTGCTCTAATCACTGTAAATAATGGAACAGTTTCAGTTAAAGGATTAGATAATCAAGATAAAAAAAAACTCGATCAGAAAGAACTCGGCTGGGATGGCTTCATGCAAACTACTTTAGCTTTATTTGATGAGATCGGTAAAGGAAACCTATCTCAAAGAGATATCGTGAAGAAAGTGGTAGCTCGTAAAATTAAAATGAAAAATGTGAAAGTTGTGGCAAACCTCTCCGAAATGGAAGCACTCTTAAAAGAATAATCCCAATTCTATTTTTTTTTCGAAGCATAGAGCAAGATGAAATCCAAACTAACATCGTTCAATAATTTAAAATGTGAAATCTCATTTTCTATTCCATATATTTAAGTCATTTTAGAAATTAGGTTCGATATTTTTATGGAATTAAAATCTTCTCACAAATCCTATAATAGATTAATTTGGCCGGTATATTTACTTAATGGTTTTAACAGTATATCATTTGCAGGTATAATAATCCTTTTGGTACCATTGTCTTCGCTAATCTGGCCTGGAGAAGAATATCATGCGTTAGAGATGGGAATTTTAATGACAACGTTACTTTGGAGTTCATCTGTTTCGGGATTAATCTTTGGTAGGTTGATTGATAAATATTCAAGAGTAAGAATCTTGATGATAATTGCAGTAGTCAGAAGTTTCTGTATGGTTCTGCTTGGATTCGCCATCGCTGGTCAAGGTTTGCTTACATGGTGGTATTTTATTACAGTTGTTCTGATTTTTGGAATTTTTTCTGGTGGAAGCTACCCTGCAATGGTATCACTATCTAACGATATTGTTCCTCTGGAACATCGATCCAAATTCTTTGGGTACTTTAGTATTACGGGCTCAGTGTTTATGATGTCTGGTTTTCTCATCTCTGGTTCTTTAGTCCAGTTTGGTTATTGGAGATTATATTTTTTAGGTATAGGTTTTGCGGTTTTATTATCTGGATTATTCTTTTATTTTATTGTTAAGGAACCAAAAAGAGGGAGTAAAAACAAAGAATTACAAACTGTTCTCATGGACGAATCAATTGAATACGATTTTAAAATGGACAAGGAATTAATGCGTAAAACTATGTTATCTCGCACTAACAAAGCCGCTTTAATAGAGGGAATATTCACTAATGTATTTATGGGTAGTTTGGATATGATAATCTTGCCTTATTTGCAAACACCACCTCATAATTTATCTCCACTTATAACTGGCTTATTTATTGTTATTTTTGGCATTGGTGGACGCGTCATTGGACAGATTCTTCTCGCTCGGCTTTCTGATAAAGTAGCAGAAAAAAAAGGAATCAGAAGGATTTATTTCATAATAATATCTTTGATAGGGGGTTCAATAACTTTTGTTCTGATGTTTTTCGTTCCTATTCCTTTTCTAACGCCGGCGCAAGGAGCAGATATAGTACTTTTCTTTTCACTTCCAGTAACTTATATTATGGGAGTATTAATTTTAAGTTCTGACGCAATATCTTCTTTATATATGGTCAATCAACCTCCATTACTTCAAGAAATAAACCTTCCAGAAGCTCAAGGTCAAATTGTTTCTTGGAACCAATTTTTAGAAAATATTGGCTATGGAATGGGACCTTTAATCGCGGGGGTCTTTATTTCGGCTTTTGGGCAGAATTACCAAGTCAGTGCCATAATAATAACAGTTTTCGTAATACCTGGAACAATACTCTGGGGATTATCGTTAAAGTGGTATCCTTTTGATAAAAAAAGAATCAAAGAAATATTAAAAGATAGAGCACAAGTATTAGAAACGAGAAAAACGACACAAGATAATTAACCTAAATTTAAGTAAATCAAGTAAAAAATTTTAGATCATCAATTCTTTTTAAATGGTTTATTTCCAAATAATTGCAATTATCAACATTCAAATAATCTTAGTGATATAATATTTGTTAGATAAGAACATAAAATTTTTCAAATTTAATCGATTGGATGATTGAAATGGGTAAAAATTCAGCCCCTGACTTACGGTTTAAGCTTCCAATTTTTGGAGATGCGGGTGTTGGCAAAACTACTTTAACTCATCGTTATTTACATGGTCTATTTAAAAATTCGTATCACTCAACTATAGGTATAGATTTCTACCTAAAACGATTTGAGATAGATGGTAAAAAAGTATCTTTACAAATTTGGGATTTTGCGGGGGAAGAGAAATTTAGATTTCTCCTACCAGGAATCATAAATGGGGCTAATGGAACGATTTTTATGTTTGATATAACCAGGTATGTAACTTTTCAAAACCTAACTAATTGGCTAAGTGTGTTTAATAAAGCGAATAAAACTCATGGCCAAAAGGTACCCGTCTTCTTGGTTGGTAGTAAGACTGATCTCGAAGGATTAAGAACCGTTCCGTCTGAAGAAGGCAAAAAATTCGTAAAAGCACATAATTTAGTTGATTATATAGAATGTTCAAGTAAGAATGGAGAAAATGTTGAAGAGTTATTTAAAGCAATTACTAAAATTATGATTAGCAATATTAAATAACAAATAAGTACCTAAATTTTAATGAAAAATTATTATACCTTTTAATAATTAGTATAAACTAATAGTGCATAATATCTAATTTTAGCATTAACTTATTAATTGAAATTAAGGTACTTCAGTAATAATATGAAATCTATGTTTGAACTTGATGTTCCAGTTCCATCGAAGCGTTCATTGATCGTGAGGAATATTAAAGAAGTTTCTAAAGAACAGAGAGAGATAGCGTTAAAGAAAACGGAATATAGTATGTTTTCGTTTCCCGCAGATATGCTTGTTTTGGATTTTCTTTCTGATAGTGGAAGTTCATCCATGACTGACTTGCAATGGGCTTCCCTTTTTCACGGTGATGAATCGTATGGGCGTAATAAAGGTTATTATGTTTTGCTGGATGCCATAAGAGACACTTTTGAGAGGGGAGATAAGCCAAAAAAAGTGATCAACTTAATTCTTTCTGGAGAAACTAATGTTAAAACACTTATGGACGAACTTTACCTCAAGGCATTCAAGGGTGGATTTGTTAATGGGGGTGTTCATCAACTAGCTCGGCCTAACGCTTTCATAGTTCCCCAAGGTCGTTGTGCAGAGCATCTATTATTTTCTACTATTGCGTCTATATTAAAAGAGAACAATCCTAATAAAGAATACTATATTCCAAATAACGGACATTTCGATACAACCGAAGCAAATATTACCGCAAATGGAATTATTCCAATAAATTTATTCTCTGTGAATTTATTTGAGGATTTCCCATCAGATCAAATGGATGTAAAGAATCCTTTTAAGGGTAACATGGATAGCGAAGAACTTAAAGCCTTTATTCAAAACAAAGGAGTTGAAAGCATACCTTTAATATACTTAACTATTACAAATAATACCGCTGCTGGTCAACCTGTTTCTTTAAAAAATATAAAAGAAATTAGTGAGATCGCTCGTAGTTGTAATATTCCACTTTTCTTCGACGCTTGCAGATTTGCAGAAAATGCTTACTTTATTAAAAAATTTGAAGAGGGATATAATAATTATAGTATCTTAAAAATTGTTCAAGAAATGTTCTCGCAGGTTGATGGTTTTACAATTAGCTTTAAAAAAGATGGACTCGCTAACATAGGAGGGGGTTTATTTTTTAGAGATAAAGGAATATTTTACAAAAAATTCTCGACTAATGGGAATATTGGGACTAAATTAAAAGAAAAGCAGATTCTAACATTTGGAAACGACTCGTATGGGGGATTATCAGGTCGGGACATTATGGCTTTAGCAGTAGGTTTATACGAAGTTGTTAAAGAACCATATTTGGCTGAGAGGATTCGACAAGTTCGAGAATTCGCAAGAAAGTTGGCAAATAACGGCGTTCCTATCGTACTTCCCGCTGGAGGCCATGCGGTTTATATTAATGTGGAGGAGTTTTTTAAAGGTACCGCAATGGAAATTGACGATTTTGGTGGTGTTGGCTTTACGATAGAGCTTCTCAAGCATTATGGAATAAGAGCTTGCGAACTTGGGCCTTTTGCGTTCGAATGGGATAAAAAAACGCCAGAACAGCGCAAAGGAATATTGAATCTTGTACGGTTTGCTGTCCCTAGGAATGTGTACGATACCTCCCATATTGATTATGCGGTTGCGGCTATTACAGAACTTCATCGCAATCGAGATAAAATCCCAAAAGTAAAAGTGTCTCGAGGAATTAATTTAAGACTACGCCATTTCCAATCGGGGCTATTACCTATATACACAAATGAGAACTAGGGATTTCATTTTCCAGT
>JAUWZR010000068.1 GCA_030615235.1 Promethearchaeota archaeon | reverse complement strand
CTCATTCAACTAATTCCAAAACAAAAGTAAATGCTCTCATAATCATTGGATTTGTCATGCTTTCAAATAAAAACGGTATTGAGACTTATTTACCAAATTTTATGGCAAATCTGAAAGATGATGACAGAGATGTTAGGGATAATATACATTATTTTTTACATGAAGTTGCAACAGAACACTCTGATTTAATTTGTAATTATAAAAGTGTATTAATAGAGGCTCTAGGCGTTGAAGAGAACGAAGAAAATTTAGTCGCTTTAATTCAACTCTTAAATAAATGTCTCGATTATAGTTTTGAGAATTTATACGATTTACGAACGATTATTATACCACTAATTAACAGGTTTTATAATAGAGAACAAACAAAAACTTACTCTGAATTATTATCATATGTAAAAAATGTTTTTCCTTTATTAAGCAACTCAATAACAGAAGGATTGGATAAAAAAGAGCTCATTAACGAGATTCAAAACACATTTCTAATGAAAAGATATATTTTTTTAGGGCATTCTGCTGAAGTTGAAGGAAAGATAAAGAAGTTCTTACAAAATTTAAAGAGTTCAAGTCGAAAAGACTTTAAAATTTATTTTTATATTAAGACTCAAGAAAAAGAAATTCACATTTATGAACTGGAAAAAGAAAAATTGGCAAATTTATTTCTAAAAAAGGATAATTTGCAGAGGAAACAATTACTCAAAATATTTTCTCACATCATTGATACTGAACATGAGCTCAGGCTATTTTTAAATACACTAATTAAGTTTGAGCATATTAAAGGGTTTTATTCAAAATTAGGATATTTTTACTCTTATAACAACATAAAAGCAGAATTGATTGGAAATTTTCAAGAAAAAGGTATGGTGAATTTAAAAAAATACAATCATTTACCTCCAGATTTTGTTAGTGGAATTATAAAAGATATATCCAATTCAACCAAACAAGTTTTTTTGGTAGGAAAAAATGATAGCGCGTATTTTTCCTTGAAAAAAATTCAGCAACAGATTAATACAGAAGCGGCTAAAAATACCTCAATTGATCTGAAAACATATAGAGAGAGGTTGACCGATAATGATTTCATAAAATTGATAAAAAATTTACCACAAGGGTATTTAACTAATTTTCGAAAAGGTACGCAATGGCTTACAAATGTTGGATTATCTAAAATCAAAAAAGAAATTGAGAACTCTAAACTAATAGGTTACTATTCAATTCCAAAGCTTTCCGAAAAATTTAAGGTTAGGAAAGCTCTAATAGTTGAAATTTTAGAACAATTTATTGATAATAGAAGCGGGATTTTTGATAATAGCAGAGAAACATTCTATTTTTCAAAGTTTTTAAACCAAAGAATAGAAAAAATTAATAGTATTCAATTAGCGAATGAGAAAGAAAGGGAAATAAATTTATTGGCTGAAGAGTTAAACATCGAGAAAAACCTTATTCTTACAAAATTGGACGAAAATTTAAAACTAATTGGTAAAGAGATACTCGGAAAAGAGCTAATCAGCATTAACGAATATACAGAAAAAACAGGTATGACTTACGAGGTTTTTTTAAAATTCATTAATACATTGGGTTTGAACTATTTTAAAAAAGGAGAACTCCTCATATTTAGCGAAGCAAAAATCGAAGAATCAAAAAATGACATTAAATTGATGTTAATAGACAAATCTAAATCTGAGAATTTGATTTACTTAGGAGATATAGATATTACTTCTAATATTGTTGAGAATTTGCTAAAGGAGCTCCAAAATGATGAAAAAATTAAAGGTATCTTTCATAATCACGAAGGAGAGTTAGTCTTTTACACCGAAAAAGGAATAGAAAATTTGATGCTAGAAAATAGTCTTATGTTTTCTTTTAGTGATTTTTTTTATGGGAAAATTCTAGATGACAAAGATATAGAGATTATGACATCTATTTTTAAGAATTTATTAAGTAAAAATCGGTTGAAAGGTACTTTTGATAATGATTCGCTAACATTTGCTAGTTCTGACGTAATTTTCGCACAAGATTATAATAAAATTTTGTTTCAATTCGAGAAAATGATAACTACATATATTAAAACTTTCAATACTGAATTTGAAAAAATAAAAAAAATTTTAACAAAACACAATGAAACAATTTTTCCTCAAGAAATTAAGATGATCCAGGGAAGGATAGATATTATTAATGAGAAATATGTTCACTGGAGAAACGGAATAGAATCGTTCGTGAGAAAAGCAAACACAACTCTTTTACAGAAGCAAGGTTTTACTATTAAAAAATATAAATCCCTTTCAATATCAAACGAAAAAAGAGATGATATTAAATTCTTTGAGGATGATCCTGAAGTTATAGATATAATCTCAAATTTTAATAGATGGGTTAAGTTATTCAACGAATTAGAGCTTAAATATGGAAACATCATTTTCTACCAGAAAAGATTAATTATCAAAGAGGAAAATAAAGAAGATCGTAAAAAATTAGAAGAATTATTGTCTAAATTACATCTTGTTTAATATTGAAGCAATTATAGTAAGTTATTTCCTACTTTCTTCAATTTGAGAGATTATATCGTCAACAACGATTTTCTGGTTTGATTTAATTTTATAAGTTTTAGGAGAATACGTACCATTCATCTCTAAGATTCCTTCTTTTTCTAAATAATTAAGAGATCTCCAAATAAAATTAATCTTTGATCGGTTTGAGGCTTTAATATTGTTGCATCTTCTAATACTTTTAGTAGTGACTAAGTTGATGTTATTATCTATTAGTTTATTTATTGCTTCAAGAGTTTCCCGTAAGTTTCTTGAAAAAAAATCCATAGAATCCTCGCTCATTAAAAAAGATTTTTTACTAATTAGTGTATTAATTTATTCATAAGGATTTAAAAAGTTTTTTTCTATTGATATAAAAACGCTCAGATAGGCCAGTGTGTTAGAATTTCAAAAGAAATTTAAAAAATAAGATAAAAATATGATAAATTTTCTAATGACGGAAAACTCTCTTACCACAAAAAACTAATGCACAATTTAATTCGTCAGCTCGCTTTATAACCATTGCGTCCCTCATAGATCCACCTGGGTTGATTACAGAATTAGCGCCTACATTTACTGCAGCTTCTAAACCATCAGGAAATGGGAAGAATGAGTCCGTTCCCATCACAGAATTCTTCAATTCCTCTTCATGACCGAATTCATATGCTTTTTGTGCTGCTAATTTTACTACATGAACTCTACTTTGCTGTCCAGCTCCTATACCGATAGTATAGACTCCGTTATCGTAAATTTGAGCAAAACAAGCGGAATTAGATTTTGTCCACTTAGAAACCTTATAAGCAAAGATTAAAGCTTCCTTTTCTCGCTCAGTTACTTGTTTTTTGCTCACAACATTCCATTCCTTGATAATGGGCTTAAAGTCATATTTTTGAACTAGAATACCCCCCAACACACCCCTAATTTCGTGGTTTTCGTAGATTAAATCTCGTTTGTTTAGTAAATCACCATATTCTAATATTCTCATATTTTGTTTATGCTTCAATATCTCTAATGCTTCAGTTTCAAAAGAGGGAGCCATTAAAACTTCAACAAAAATATTTTCTTTATTCACTATGAAGTCAGCCGCATCTGCGGTTAACTCTTTGCTTACACCCCATATACCTCCGAAGGCTGAAAGGGGATCTGTCTTAAACGCCATTTTAATAGACATTAATTGATCCGACTTATCGATCGCAATCCCGTTAGGGCTAGTATGCTTCAAAATCGCAGTTACATGTTGATGTTTATCAAAATCCAGTAGCATCTGAATACAAGCATCAATATCTAAGTAATTGTTAAAGGATATCTCCTTTCCTCCAAGCTGAATTAAGTTATGAAGACCATAATTACATGAGAGGTTTCTGTAATATGCTGCGGCTTGATCCCAGTTTTCTCCGTAACGACAATCTTGTATTTTCTCATAAGCATTGAATATATAGGGTTTCATAACTTGATCAGGGCTGTAATAACTTTGTAAGTAATTAGAAATTGCTGCATTATAGTCGGCCATTATAGCAAACACTTCTTGGGCTAAATTTGCCCTAGTTTTATCACTAATTCCCCCATCTTCCTTTAATTCAGAAATAATTTTGTTGTAATGCTTAGAATTAGGCACAACAACGACATCAGGAAAATTTTTCGCTGCAGCTCTTATCATTGTGGGACCCCCGATATCTATCATTTCTAAAGCGCCAGCTAAAGTAATATCTGGTTTAGTAATTGCCTCTTTAAATTGATATAAATTACAAACTACCATATCTATAGGGGGAATATTGTATTTTAGAGCATCTTCAGAATCTTTTTTAAGTTCACGACGATAAAGGATTCCTCCTTCAATTTTCGGGTGTAAAGTCTTAACTCGACCATCAAACATCTCTGGAGAGTCAGTATAATCTGAGATTCTTTCAAACTCTATATTATTTTCTCTTAAAAGTTTTCCAGTTCCTCCTGTGGAAAGTATCTTAATGCCGAACTTTTCTAATGATCTCACAAAATCAACAATATTCTCTTTATCAAAAACACTTACGATAGCTCTTTCAATTTTCTTCATTTTTACTCAATTAGTTTAATTGGATTAACAATTTCAACATAAGATATAACAAATTAAAGTAAAATTCTGTTTTAAGTTAATTAATAGGTATTTAATAAAAGACATACTAATGCTATGGAATTGAAGTTACACATGTAACGAGTATAGCTAATACCGGCTTAGTAAATTGTGTGGTTTTGATTCTTTCTGCCCCGAAAATGATATTATGCCAATTTTAGCTTTTTTCATTTCTGTGATACTTTTAGCTCCTGCATATATCATACTATTCAATAAACCCTCTTTCAATGAAAGCAAGACGCCATCCAAATCTCCAACAAATGGAACATAATCGCTTACTCCTTCAGGAAGCATCTTTGAGCCTTCCGTGTATCTATCTGAAACATAACCTGCCGTTCTCGCCTCTTTGGAGCCCATTCCCCGATAAATTTTAACTTTTCTCCCTTGTATGGTGTCAACATATCCAGGACTTTCTGTTGAACCCGCGAAAAAGTGTCCTGACATGATTAGGTCAGCACCAGCAGTGAAAGCTTTAGGTAAATCTCCCGGATTTTTAAAACCACCGTCTGCAACTAAACTGATTTTTGTGTTGTAATCCGCTAGAGCATCAGCAACCTGAGCAGTAGCAAAAAGGGTAGGTGCCCCAACACCGGTTTGAATAGAAGTTGTGCAGATTGAACCAGAGCCCATCCCTACCTTTATACCAATAAATTTATCCTCGTCAAAATCACCTTTAGTAATTAAGTGTTCAGCTGCTTCGTAAGTTCCTATATTCCCTAATACAAAATCTGAATCTAAGAAATCCATGAGTTTTTTAGTTCCGTTAATGTCTGATGTTTTATAGAAATCTGCTACATCTATGAAAAAGATATCTACATAGTTTTCAATTTCTTTTAATAACTCTTGAGAGTGTGTTGATTCTGGGAATTTCGGGGATAATGCTAAAGCACATATTAAATGTCCTTCACTATCCATTGAAGCTAAAGGAAACTCTGGTGCTAAATCCTTCTTAGTTATTAATCCCTTCAAGTAGCCAGTTTTGTCAATTATAGGAAGTTTCTCCTTTCTCGAACCAAAAAGAATTTCAAGCGCTTTTTCTCTAGATGCACCAGGCTCGATAGAAATTACTTCTTTAGTCATGAAACTCTTTACTTTACCTTTCTTGATATCATCTTCAGAGAATGGGATATCTCTTTTCGTAAAAATCCCGCATACCTTATTCTCCTCGTTAACTACCACAATTCCACTAATATTATAGTTTTCCATCATGTACTTTGCTTTTATAACCGGCTCATCTGGAAAAATTGTAGCCACATCATCAATTACGAAGGACCTTGCTCTTTTTACTATCCTTACCATCTCTAATTGCCGTTCAAAAGAACAATTACGATGCAACACACCCAAACCTCCTAAAAGAGCCATTTTAATCGCCATTAATTCTTCAGTTACTGTATCCATTGCGGCTGATATAATAGGTAAATTGAATTTATATGAACCTAATTGGGAGGACATATCAACATTGGTTGGTTCAAAATTGGTATATCCTGGTTGAATGAGGACATCGTCAAATGTAGCAATTAATTCTTTATAATGTACTTTACTCCTAAAAAAATCTGTCATTTTCTTTGATTATAAAATGTGTTTTATTAGTATGGTAGATATAATATTTTTTTTACTTTAGATTGTAAATATTAGTTATTAAGTTAGATTTAATATAAAAATTTTAGTTATTTAGAATGAGTGAAATATATAGCGTCTCTTTAAATAGATGTTGTTAAGTAGTAAAACTTTTCTTTACATACGAGTTAAATTTTTTCGTGCTAAGTTTTTTATTTTAGGGTCGTTTATATAGGAATTTAATGTATTTATAAACGCAACTCTATCGATTTTGATATTTGAAGATTCTAAACTACAATAGTTGGAAACATGATCATTAAAGACTTGAGAAGTTACATTTTCCCCTAATCTAATTATAATATCTCTTTCTTCAATCAGACACTCTATGGGAGATAATAATTCAAAATCCTTATTCTTCCAATCCTCCCAAAGCGGAGTGTTAGGTAGTATATTTAAAGTTCTAAAACGGAAAATCGTCGGGTTTATCTCTGTGATCACTCTTGCGGTTCCTTTAACATGGTCTTCTGATAATTTTTTACCTCCTAAACCTAACATAATATATAAGCTTAGGTTAATTCCAGAATTAAGTACCTTTTTTCCAGCTTTAATCATCGATTCCGCCGTTGTTCCTTTTTTCATTACTCTCAAAATTTCGCTACTTCCACTTTCTAATCCCATATACACGATGTCTAATCCAGCTTCGGCGAGTTGTTTTAATTCTTCATCAGTTTTTCTCAAAATGTCTAATGCTTTTGCATAACAACTTACTCTGGGGACATTTTTCATTCTTAACCTTACATATTCTATAATTTTTACAAGATAACCTGTAGGCGCTGAAGTCGGATTTCCGCCGGCTAAAAACACCGGATATCCATAATAGTTTCCTTCTGCGTAGTGATCTATGTCCCTTAATACATCTTCTAAGGGTCGAATACCATAATCCTGTGTAATTCCATAAATTCCTTTATATGTTCCACAGAAGCGACAGCGATTCCAATTACAACCTCCAGTGACAGCAATGAGTACACTATATGCTTCTACAGGGGGTCTAATTACTATCTGGCTTGGAGGGGCTTTAAAAACCATAATTATTCTTAAATTTTCGTTATAGAAATATCTATTGTTATTTAAAATAGGTTTGAGTAATTCTAAGCATTTTAAAAATAAAGATTTAAGTATTATAATTTAATGTAAAATTGATAAAATTTTTTTTTTAGGATTAATTTAAGAAGTTATCAGCTTAAAAGACCGTATAACCCATTAAAAAATTCGGTATTTATATTGATAGAAACTCATACTCAAGGAAAAAATGTACTTTTCAATTTAAAAACGGTTATAGTAGGTCCCGCAAGCGTGGGTAAAACG
The DNA here is from genome assembly GCA_030615235.1 of Promethearchaeota archaeon. Classification (GTDB taxonomy): domain Archaea; phylum Asgardarchaeota; class Lokiarchaeia; order Sigyniarchaeales; family SOKP01; genus SOKP01. Next base: position 3,213 of record JAUWZR010000068.1, on the reverse strand, counting down.
TGTCTTTTTAACCGCTTTTGTTTTAATTCCTTTAATTTTGATACTTCTCTTACAATTGGAGTAAATTTTCACTCAATAGACTTAAAAATTCGCAATATAGATGAAACAGACAATTCTAAAGAATTCTATAATGTTTTGAGCATTTTCGATTTCGGTGGTCAAGAGCGATTTAAAGCATTACTTCCTAAATTCTTAGGAGGAGCTAATGGGGTTCTATTAGTATTTGATTTAACTATTAAAAATTCATTTAACCAGTTAGACTTCTGGTATAATCAAGTATTAGAACATGCTAATGGTTTAAATCTACCAAAGTTATTAGTTGGAAGCAAGAGCGATTTAATACCATCTACTCCCATTGATAACCTTGTTCCAGAAGAAGAAATACAAAATTTTATCCAAGAGAAGAATCTGGACGGGTTTTTCAAAACTTCAGCGCTACAGAATCACAATGTTTTGAACTTGTTTAAAGAACTAAATAATTTGATGCTGAAACATCAAAATACTCGCTTTGTTGTAGTTTGAAGGAAGTTTCACAATAAGATCAAAAACTCCTCATATACATATAATCGGAGAATTTATTAAAGAATGCTTTCTGATTTTTATTAAGGTCGGGATAAATATCCCTAAGTGAACCTTTTGCTTGGCTTATTAAATTCTTAGAGAAGTGTTCCGCTATTATCACAGCGTTAGTTTCAGTGAAAATTGTTTCAACAGTCTTTACATCATTTTTACTTAATTCTTTTAAATGATAGATTTCATTCAGAGTTTTGGATTGTTCCTCATTAGTATTTTGAACGGCAAATATGTATATTATTTTTTTCTTTCTTGCTTTAATATCGCTGATTAAGTCAATCATATCATCTCGAATCGCAAATGCCTGACCCATCAGATTCATAGCTTTGCTTAACGGATTTATTTGATAGTGGGTATTCCCTTTAGCTAATATTGCTCCAATTTTTGCGGATTTTTCCATTAAACTTGCTCTTTGCATTTCTGCAATTATTAGATATTGTTCCAATGACATTGTTATGTTATGGTAATTCATGTATTCTTCTATAATCTGTCCTTTCATTAAATTATCCATTGCTTCAGTATACTCGTTTATAGCTAATAGTTTTAAATTTTCAGAAAACCTTGAGCTTTTAATAACATTTAAACCTAGAAGGTAACCTTGTACGCCACCTAAAATGCTCATGTCTCGACCGTACATCTGGATTAATTCGTTCTTATTGGGTATTTCTAAATTACCATAAACCTTGTTTAATTCATTTTTAAGTTGGACATGAAATGTTGGTTTACTCCTTCTTTCAACATCATCATCCAAAAGATCGTCATGAATCAAGTGACCACTATGTAAAAGCTCAACTGCTAAAGATATCTTTCGAATCTGATCTATTTGATTATCTAAATTTATAGGATTTACAATTCCAACGAAAGCAGCAATTAAAAGTGTAGGATGTAATCTCTTAGCCTTTTTATTAAGGATAAATTCCTGAAGCTGAGCAAAAAAATCCTTGAGTAAAATCTCCTCTTCATTTTCATTTAAATAAGCAAAATAATCTATTAATTCTTTTTCTATAGCTTCTTTCTCAGCTTTAAGGAATTCTTCTATCATTTTTGATCAGCTTTTCTGTTTATCTAATTCGTATTAATAGTAATTGTTTTAAAATATATTTATTTGTGGAAACAAGATTTTTATAATTGTTTTTACATTATTAGTTAATTCTGAATAAAAACATAAAGAGTATGAATTTTAAGATGCTAATTGCGGTTATTTCCGATTCTCACGATCATCGTGATAATATTTTAAAAGCTGTTTCTATAATAAATGAAAAGAGTGTTGAAGCTCTTATACATTGCGGGGATTTTATTGCTCCATTTGTCAAAAAATGGTTTAATAAGCTAAACGATTCAATAAAAAAGCACTTCTATGCAATATTCGGGAATAATGATGGCGAAATCTTGTATCTAACTAAAAACTTAGGTCAAATTTGTCAATTTGCAAAAAATGGTCATGAGCTAATAATTGAGCTAGGGGGAAAGCGAATTTTTGCTTCACACATGCCCAAACAAAAAACTATAGATGCATTAGCAGATTCTGGAAAGTTTGATATTATTTTATCTGGTCATACGCATTCAATGGTAAATAAAAAGCATAATGATGTGTTAATTGTGAACCCAGGTGAACTTTGCGGATATCTGACTGATAAACCTACATTTGCGATCATTGACACTGAAACTATTGAAGCTGAAATTATTAAAATTTAATTAAATTGCGTTTTATTTGTTTTCTTAATTTTTTTATATTAGTAAGCTTTAATCTAGATTATTATGAGTTTACCTTTAGAAGGCATAGTCGTTATAGATTTAGCGAGAATGCTACCCGGTCCTTACGCTTCAATGATCCTGGCTGATCTTGGAGCTGAAGTCATTAGAGTTGAAGACCCGAGATATTTTTACGGTAGTCCACCGCCTTTTTTTCAAAAAGGTAGGTATCGCGAAAGCGCATTTAATTCAGTGATAATGAGAAACAAAAAATCAATTGCTCTCAATTTGAAGAAGGAAAAAGCCCAAGAAATATTTTACAAATTAGTTGAAAGAGCTGACATAATTCTAGAAACATTTAGGCCAAATGTAACAGAGAAATTAAAAGTGGATTACGAAACTCTTTCTAAAATTAATAAATCGATAATATATTGTTCATTAACGGGATATGGTCAATATGGCCCTTACGAACAGCTTGCAGGGTATGATTTAAATTATATTGGTATTTGTGGAATATTAGACTTAAATAAAGAAAGGAAACTTGTTGGAGAAAAAAACCAAGAAAGAAAGCCAGTTCTTCCAGGAGTACAAGCGGCAGATATAGGTGGTGGCTTAATATCAACCATCGAGATTCTGGGTGCGTTAATTGAAAGAGATAAAAATCCCAATAAGGAGGGTCAGTACATAGATATTTCGATGATAGATTGCGTGTTTTCTTTTATGCCAATGGCAGCAGCTTTTCAGTTTTCTAAAGGCCTAAATGATGGTATGACTAAACCAAGAAATCCTTTGCACGGAGAAGTTCCCTTCTATTCAATTTATAAAACTAAAGATGACAAGTACTTATCAGTAGGAGCGATTGAAATAAAATTCTGGCGTGGAGTTTGCTTAGGTCTTGAACGTGAGGATTTGATACCAAAAGGGAACGCTATTGGAAGAGAAAAGGAA
>JAUWZR010000099.1 GCA_030615235.1 Promethearchaeota archaeon | reverse complement strand
AAAGCTCGTAAAAAACATTCAAACTGAAAACAAAAATAATGAAGTTTTACCCGAAAGGTTAGAGCTTCAATGGTCAGGTATAAAATATACTTTTTCTAAACGTTCTTTAATATTTTTCTCTTTTGGTATGCCTATATTCGGCAGTCTTATCTATTTATTTCTTAATATGAGTTTTAATAGTTGGGTAACTGCGATGTTTATTAAACAGGTAAGTTATTTATTGGACCTAATCTTCAATATTGAAGCAAGAGTAGTTATCAACCCTGATCTAATAGCCATATATTTACCAAATCCTTCTCACTCTGGTAGAGTGTTAACAAGTTGTTATGGTGCTGAAGTGATTAGTATTTTTATTGGTATAATTCTTGCGACATCTTCTTCGCATGATCGTAAACCAGAAATGAATATAATTTGGAGGAAAACTAAAATCATTATAATAACAATATTATCAACATATCTTTCATATCTGTTCCGAATTGTATTGATGTTAGCATTTGTACATAATGGAATGCCCATGCATATAATCCATGATTCGTCTTACTATCTTATAACACTAATTTCATTCATAATAATTCTTTACTTCCTTCGAAAAATTTTACCCGAATTTATTATTTCTTTACATTATATACACTATATTATTTCAAATAAAGAATTTAACAATCCTGATACTGAAAAAATTAAAACAAAAAAAAAAAGGAATTTAATAAAAGAACTAACTGTGGAAAGGAAAGAGTTATATTATCCATTATATGGAATAACAGTTTGCTCTTCTATACTTTATGTCGTTAGTCTTTTTTTAAATGTTTACGGATATATAACCGTTAATCCTTACGAAATGATTCTTCCTTTAATAGTAGCATTAATATTCTTAATAAGTCGATATCTGTTAGATGGGGTCAAAGACTTAACAAAATTGGATTTAATACTCCCAATTTTAAGTCTCATTTTAATTGTTAATTTATTTTTTTTCATTTCAATTTTAAGATATTTCTTAGTAAGTGATATTTTGAATGGCATAACTGTTGTTCTATATTTCTCATCAGTTATTTTCATTTACTATTTCTTTCATAAAGAAGTTAAAAATTATCTTCTAATTAAAAGAGTAGAATTACGATGATATAACCAAAGCTTCAGAATACTTAAGCTCCAAAGTATAGATAAAAAAAGTATTTTCCCAATTAATTAATTGTTCTTTTTCCTACTGGAGCGACTAACACTACGAACTCATCTTTTCCATCCAGTTCCAACAAAGCATCGAACTTCTTTTGTTCGTAATATCCAATAGCAACTGTCCCAAGGTCAATCGCCTCGCAAGCAAGGTATAAATTCTCGGAGACATGTCCTAAATCTACAGCTATGAATTTATGGGCAAGAATAGTGTATCGCCACTCAGTTCGGTAAGGTATAGCTACCCAACAGAATATTACCGCCCCTTTTCCAACAAACATTTGATCGTAAGTTAATTCACCGATTTTCCTTTCAGCATCCTCAATACTTTTAACGAATAACAGTTTATGACTAAAGGAAATATAACGATACAATCCAGGTTCAACCCCTTCCACTCTATTAATTATGAGATACGTCTCAAATGGACTTTTTGCTCCTGCAGATGGAACAGTTCGCAAAACACCAGCTATATCCTTAAAAGTCCTCTTCACCCCTTGCGTACACCATAGCAAAAATGATAATTCTTCAAGGGTTAATGACCCTTCTGTGTAATTTCTACGACTCATCCTTCGATTTATGACATCTAAGAAAGATTTTTTCCCAATCCCGAATTTTTCAGGAGGAATTAAATCAATAAGGGGCTTCTTTTCATCGTAGGCTTTTTGAAATAATGGAAACGGTCTTTTTTTTTTCTCGTCAGATTCCGGAACCAGTTCTTCATACTCATTCTTATCATAAAAACGTAAAAATCGTCGATTTTTTTCCATTTGTTTTTACCTCAATTAAAAAAATGATTTCAATTCATAAATTTGTTTCGTTCTTTTTTAAGGTGTTGGATTAGAGAATTTGGATAGATAAACCGTTTTAAAATTAGAAGAAAATAGAATTCAAAATTATATTTTATCTTTGAAGATACGAGATATTCCATTTCAGGAATGGTTGCTACATTATTCATTTCTTCTTGCGATACAAGTAACTCAAGAGCCCCATCTTCTAGAAGATAAGCAGAAGGATATTTTGCGTCTTGAACATCGTATTTTTCTGAGGAAGTATATCAAAGAAAAGAAGAAATAAAAGAATTGTAATTTTATCTTACCTAATATTCGTTTGGCATTTTTTTGAGTTCTGCTAGTGAAAAAACGGGACCATCGATGCAAACAAAGTTGCTTCCAATATTACATCTTCCGCATTTCCCGATTCCGCATTTCATTCGCATTTCTAAAGAATTAAGGATCTGCTCGTCTTTCCAACCGATCTTAACTAACTCATCTACGGTAGTTCTTATCATAATAGGTGGTCCGCAAATAATTGCGACTGCGTTATCTGGAGACGGAGCAACTTCCTTGACTATAGCAGCTACAAAACCTACTTTTCGAGTCCATCCCTCTTCTTCGCGATCTATTGTTAAAACAACCTCAATATCATCCCGTTTTTCCCATTCTTCCAGAACATCTCGATACAGGACTTCGCCTGAATCTCGATTTCCGTAAATAACAGTAATTTTCCCATAATCTTTTCTGTGTTTATCATCTAACACATATAAGATAAGCGATCTTAGTGTGGAAAACGCAAATCCACCTCCAATTACGACGATATTCTTTTCTTTTAGCTCTTCCATCGGCCAACCGTTTCCTAAAGGTCCTCTTACGCCTATTGTATCTCCGATATCTCTATTATGAAAAGCAGAAGTCACGGTTCCCATTTTTTTTATTGTGAATTTAATTGTTCCCTCTTCAGTGGGGGAGGAGGCAATTCCAATAGGACACTCGCCTTTCCCTATAATACTAATTTCTGCAAATTGACCAGGAATATAATCGAAAGCTTTGTATTTTTCTTCCTTTTGAAATTCTAACTCGATAGTTTTTATATCTCGTACTTCATTTTCCGAAATTATAGATTTTACTCTCGTCAACATTGGAATATACGGATTAGGCACTTACTTTCTCACCACTTTTTTCTTCAATTTCCAGTATTTTATCAATTATTAGTCTGAGTTCGTTATTAACAGGACAGGCGGTAATGCATCTCCCGCACCCCACACACCCTAAACAATCGTAGTTCGAGGGATAATAGCTAAACTTGTGCATTATTCGATTTCTACACCTTTGTATTTTAGCTGGGCGAGGGTTGTGGCCGCTGGTTTCAAGCGTATAAAGACACGACTGACAAGTGTCCCATATCCTAATTCGTCTACCCCGGTTATTATATTCGTCGTTTTCGTCGATAACATCAAAACAAGTACAAGTAGGGCATAGGAAAGTGCACGAACTGCATCCGATACAGCTTTCGCTAATTTCTTGCCATACAGGATGTTCGAAGTTTTCGTCTAATACTTTTGTTACTAAATCAAAATCAAATTTAGTAGTAAGTGCTTCTTCTGCTTGCTTTGCTAACTCTTTAGATTTTGTTAAATCTGCTTTTTTAGCGTCAGTAAGCCAAGATAACTTCTTCAAGAGGCTCTCTCCTTTTTCGCTTATGGCCTCAACTAAATAAGTATCCCCTAAATCTGACAGAAATACATCTGTACTCTCTTTTTGAAAGGGATGACCACCTACAGACGTACAGAAGCACGATTGCCTTGGACTATTACAACCAATACCGATAATTGTCGCGTTTTCTCGTTTTTTTAGAAAAATATCGTCTTGAAAGTCGCCAGAAGCAAAAAAATCCTCCAATAGCTTAAAACTATACGCGTCGCAAAGTCTGACTCCAAAAATTAAGAGTTTATCTTCCAAGTCTTTCCTTTCTTCGATAATTACATCTTTTCCTTCGTATCTGTACTCAAAAATAGTTTCTTTTTGAGGAAATAGCACATCTTTCGGAGGAACCTTTGAATTCAAGTATTCTAACTCGATTTCTTCTGCATTAGAAATCTTCTTGAAAGCAATGTTACCTTTTACTTTAGTAGGAGCGTAAAATTTGTATTCTTTTTCAAGCTCGCTATATAGTCTACCAATGTCGTCTTTTTTCAATATTTTTTCTGCCATATTTTAACCACTTCTCTTAATCCTCTTCTAGCATAAATTCTTGGGCATCTTCCATCTTGAAATTTACCATGGGTGGTAGCGCGTCTGGATCGAGGCCTGAAGTGAAATCAAATCGTTCCTTTACGATTTTTTCTAACTTTCTATTTATTATATTTAAATCAATGCCCATAGGGCACACTAATGAGCACGCACCGCACGCAACGCATCTTCCCGCCATGTGCATTGCCCGAATCAAGTGATAGACGATTATATCCGGTAAATCGGTTGTCTTCCCGAACCAAACCGGTTTGTTTTGATCAACAAAACAAAGATTACAATAGCACATGGGACAGGCTTCTCGACAAGCGTAGCACCTGGTACACACGCTTAACGCTTCTGAAATGTGTTGCCATTTTTCTTTGGGCGTTTTCGAATCGAACTCTTCAATATCGGTAAATTCGTCTACAATATTTGAATATTCTTCGCATTCGCCAACGCATAAGTCAGGCACTTTAGAAACAAGAGGTGGTTTTCGGATTTTACATACTTTGCATAAATCATTCATGTACTCATCGAATGGAAACTCCTTTTCAAAGTTCTTTCCTTTCACAATTATATTATTACCCAATACGGAGACTTCAAGAATTTCTTTCTCTCCAATCTCCATCTCAATCCGTTGCCTGTTAACAACTCCGTTACAAGGGATTCCAATAATCTTTATCTCGTCTAAATTAATCTTATTTTCTGACGCTAAGTGAATTAAAGCTCTTCCTACACAGCCTTTAGAAACAACTCCTACTGTTAAGTTGCCTTTTTCGGGATCTACAAATCTGGGGACCCGGGGTACTAAATATTTGGCTAAATTTACGTAGCATAAATTGTTCCAAATCAACTTATCGATATCCTCTTCGCTGTCGATTATAATCGGTTGGGAGAGCAAAGGCAAAGTACCTTTCTTGTAGCCAATAATCACATCTACCTTTTTCTCTTTAAGTAATTCTCTAGCGATCTCTCTTAAGTTGTTTTCTATTTCTTTATTTTCTGTCTCAAGTCCCATAAACTTCACCATTTCTTGTCAAATTTTGTGTTTGGACCTAATTTTTTTACGATTTCGGTTGCCTTTCTAACAAGAACCGCAAAACGCTCGCCTTCTGCGGCAGAGGCCCACATAAAGTTAATTCTCCCGGCTTCAATACCAAAAAATTCTAAAAGCTCTTTTAATATCGCAAATCTCCTTCGCGCAACCAAGTTTCCGCTAATATAGTGGCAATCACCTGGATGACATCCAGAAACGATAACCCCGTCCCAACCATCAGTTAAACTTTTTATAATAAAATAAGCATTAATCCTTCCAGAGCACGGAACTCTCACAATCCTAATGTTTGATGGGTATTGAATCCTACTCACGCCTGCTAAATCTGCTCCAGCGTAAGAGCACCAATTACATAGAAAAGCGATAATTTTTGGTTCCCACTCTTTATTCTCAGACTGTTTTGTTTCTACAATTGGTTCTGTCATAATTAAACCCTCTTAGTTATCATTGAATGTAATTGTTCAGAAGAAAATCCTATTATATCAATGGCGGAGCTTCTACAATTACCAGAGCAAGCACCACATCCTTTACAGAGCGCTATATTGATTGAAGCTATCGTTCCAAAACTTCTATCATCAACAAATTCAATCGCACCATAAGCGCAATTTTGAATACACATTCCACAACCAGAACATCGATCAGAATGAACTACAGCGAAAAATGGCTCTATTTCTACTTCTCCTTTCGCCATTAACCCAATTGCGCTAGAAGCAGCTCCTTTCGCCTGAGCAACAGAATCTGGTATGTCTTTAGGTCCCTGAGAAACTCCTGCTATGAAAATACCTTCGGTGAGAGTATCTACAGGTCTTAATTTAGGGTGCGCTTCTAAAAAGAATCCATCAGCTGACTTTTGAATTCTCAAAAGGGTAGTAATAGAATCTGAGTCCGCTTTAGGCTCGATACCAGTCGAAAGGACAAATAATTCAACTTCTACTTCAATTGGTTGCTGGAGTAGTGTATCTTCAGCTCGAATTATGATATTGTGATTTAAAGGATTCTCTCTGATTTCAGCAATTCTTCCCCTCACATAATTAATACCATAATCCCTTGCTGCGGATTCGTAAAACTCTTCATATCCTTTTCCAAACGCCCGAATATCCATATAAAATATGTAGATATCCGCTTCGGGGTGCTTTTCTTTGTACTGCCTTGCCTGCTTAGTAGCATACATACAGCACACTCGAGAGCAATACTTATTTCCTCCTTCTCTGAAATTTCTACTTCCCACGCATTGTAAAAACGCAATGCTATGTGGATCCTTAAGATCTGATGGTTTTACAGGTTTTCCCACGACTGGACCAAACGAACTAAGTAATCGTTCCATTTGAAGTCCTGTAATGACATTAGGGTATTTCCCATAGCCATATTGCTTTAGTCCTGAAGGATCGTATTCGTCGTATCCCGTTGCTACTATTATAGTGCCTATTTTAACCGTAATAAATTCAGGTTTGTCATCGTAATTTATAGCTCCTGGTTCACAGACATCTTCTCTAGCGCAAATTCCGCATTCGACGCAACTATCCATATCGATAGTATACTGACTAGGAACTGCTTGAGGGAATGGGATATAAATAGCTTTTCTTGTAGCCAATCCTAACTCAAACTCGTTACCAACTGAAATAGGACAAGGATCAACACAAATTCCACACCCGTTACATTTTACTTGATCTATGTAATGAGGTTTCTTTTTAATGGTAACTTCGAAATTTCCTATGTAACCAGTTACTTCAACAACTTCAGAATAAGTTAACAGTTCAATATTTTTATCTCGCGAGATTTCAGACATCTTTGGAGTTAAAATACAAGAAGAACAATCCATAGTTGGAAAAGTCTTATCAAGTTGAGCCATGTGACCGCCTATCGTAGCAGATCGTTCAACTAAATAAACTTTATATCCTGCTGAGGTAAGATCTAAGGCAGCATTCATTCCAGTAATCCCAGCACCGATAATTAAACAAGTTGGTTCAACATTTACTTTTTGTACTGCTAAAGGTGCCAGTTCTCTTGCTTTCGCGATTGCTAACCTTATATGATCTTTTGCTACTTCATAGGCACCTTCAGTATCTTTCATGTGAACCCACGTAGAATGTTCTCTTATATTTGCCATTTCAAACAAAAACTGGTTTAATCCTGCTTCTTTACACGTTATTCGAAATGTAGGTTCGTGCATTCTCGGAGAACAAGCTGCAACTACAACACGGTTAATTAATCCCGCTTCGATATCTTCTTTAATCATTTTTTGTCCGACATCAGAACAAAAGAATTTGTATTCGCGACCCACCGTAACATCCGGTAGCGTCTTGGCATACTCAACTAAATCGGGAACTGAAACTACTCCACCAATATTCACGCCGCAGTGACAAACATAAACTCCTATTCTTGGTTTTTCATTTGCCATGATACTAATTTTTATATCTGTTTCTGTCAATTTTTCGATCCTCCTAAGTTAACTGGTTTTTTACTTTTTCTAAAAACGAATTTATTGGAATAAATGGAGTAACTCCTTTTAAGTCGTGATTTTTTATTAACCCCAAAAGATTAGGATCAATTCCAAAAGATAACCCTAAAAGCTGAGTAATGTATACTACAGGGATTTTATATGGTTCTCCAATCATATCTTTATAAATGTTATTAGCCTCCATTTGGCCTAAATCTAATTGTAAATGGCAAAAAGGACAACAATCGATAATGATATCGGCGCCAGCATCCCTCATGTTCTCCAATTTTTCCCGAGAAAAGTCCGCAGAAATTTCTTTTACAGCCGTCCTTACTGCGCCACCTGCTCCGCAACACATAAATTTATCTTTATAATCGATGCTTTTTGCTCCTGTTAATTCTACTATTTCATCAAGAAATCTAGGGTCTTCGGATTCTCCATCCCAAGGTCTTTTATCGCTTGGTTTTACAATGTGGCATCCATAGTGCACTGCAACTTTTAAATCCTTAAATTTATGTTTTACAAAACCTCGCAAGTAATCTAAACCCATATCTTGATACAATACTTGAACGATATGCTTAGGTTCAATTGAACCTTTGAATTCTCTTCCAACTTTAGCGAGATGTTCGTTAACCATTTTCTTTAATTCGTGTTCGTGTTCTATTTCAATCCAAGCGTCTCGAAGCGTACCATAACACCCATTACATCCAGTTATAATATCTACTCCCAATTCTTCTGCTATTGTAATATTTCGAGCAGCAATTACTAACCAAGTAGGAATATGAAACGCTCGAAAAACCCCTGGAGCAGGACAACAAGAAGCACCTTCTAATTCTAGAATTTCTGCACCCAAATGATCAAATACTGCACGAATGGAAGCCTCAATCATAGGGTAACGATTAGGTGTTACGCAGCCAAGAAAGAAACCGTATTTCCATTTATTTATTTCGCTCATGATTAAATATCACTTCATTTTTTCTCTTTTTCCCCTTTATTATTTTCTTCTTTTTCCGCTTCTGCTTTTTCCTTTTCTTTTTGTTTTTCGATTTTATCTAATAAATCTCGAAAACCAACAGACTTCATTAATTCTTGACATTCTTTAACTGCTTCTGGATGCATATGGACGGTTGGAGGTAATGGCGGTAATCCATACGACTCTCGCAAATCTCGCCATTTCTTATTTCCTTCTCCATTAGCTGGGACACCGTGTCCAGTTTCGTAAAATACTTTATTAGCTAATCCGAAATGAGCGTCTAAAATATAGCCTTCTTCAACAGCGATATTTCTCAACTTAATAATCATATCAGTTACTGGAATATCTCGGGGACATCGCTCATAACAGGTATAACACGTACTACAAAACCAAATATCGATATCTTGTAAAACAGATTC
>JAUWZR010000024.1 GCA_030615235.1 Promethearchaeota archaeon | reverse complement strand
TTTATATTACCTCGTTTAAGTTCCTGAAATAGATAAGATGCGTGTTTTTCATTTCTTAAAGGTGGGAGAACTTTAGCATAATTAGGATTTTCAATCCGTAAAGTATTAGTTAATAATAGATGATGTGGTGTTATCTCAAATGTAATTTTTAAGAATTTATTCGCACTCAACGCCTTTTTAATCAAGGAGTAGCTATCCTGGCAACTAATATGACAGAAATGAATAATAGGATAATCTTCAGGGATTAATTCTAAATCCACAACAATTTTATAATAATTTTCAAGAAGAAAATTCACAAATTTAGCTTCCATGTAGGTTGGGTATAATTTATTGTGCAGTTTCAAATACGGTAATTTTTCTTCAATGTCTTTTTGAAATATTTTTTCTTTTTCTTCGGCGTTTAAAGGCCAATCTGGATGAATAAAAATCGGAATTTGGAATTTTGACGATATATTTAGAAGTTTTTGAATATTTAAGTATTCTGTCCAATCGATACCGTTTAAAGCATTTAAAGGGTAGATTTTAAAGCCTATAACACCTAAGTCAATAATAGAAATTATTTCTTCGAAATTAAAATCCCTTGGAATCCCCGCTATAAACCCTACATCTACATATATATTATTATGTGCTTTTTTCATCCATCTTTTAACCTGGTTTGCACTTATAGCTGGGGGTTTTGTGTTAGGCATAGTGAAAACAGTTGTTATTCCAGAAAAAGCTGCTGCCAAAGTTCCTGTTAAAAATGTTTCTTTTTCACTCTGTTCCATATCCCTTAAGTGGGAATGAATATCAATTATCCCTGGTATAACCATTCTCTCCTCACAATTAATTTCTATTCCGTCTGTGTTTTGATTCTTTATTGATTGTAGAGTCTCCTCGGTTATATCGTAAATAACTGATCTGATTATGCCCTCAAGAATTAAAATGGCGCCATTACGAAGCAAACCGTCGCTATAAATAAGCCCATTTTTTAAGATCATAGTTCGCTATCAGTTTTTCGGTAATTTCTTTGATCATATAAGAAGTTTATATATAAGATTTTATTTTCAATTCCTCTTATTTTTGAAAGATCAATATTTTTTAAACTACACTCTTCATTAACTTTTTGTAAAAACTTAAGAAAAGGGATTGATTCTTGAGAAAATGAAAAAATATAGCAATGTGAGCTATTTTCATCAATATTCTCTCCAAACTTAACATTTTGTTTAAAATTTTCATTAGAACTTTCAGCAAAAAATATTCTTTTATCATTAAAGTTGCCATTAATGTTTTTCATAATAAGTTCTGAGGATGGCAACTTTTTAACAAATATCCCTGGAGTTGACCTAATCCATTCTCGATCGTTATAATTTTCATCGTTTTCTATTTTCATTAAAGCTCTCAATAAAAGTAAGGCTTGGGATCTCTCATCAGAACCTAAATATCTCACAGATTTACCTTCAATCTTTATAAAAAGGTGATCTGTTTCAAGATATAAGTATAAATTATTATTTTTTCTTATTGTATAAGATATACAAAAAGATTCTCTTATAATAGCGCAGAGCGTATATACATTGAGGGGAGTTTTTCCTTCATCAATATCGCATTTAGTATATTTAGTAACGCTTTCCAAAAATATTAAGAAATCCAAATTTATCAAATCTAAATACTATACTTAGAATTTAAAGTCTTTTCCTATTCCTGGAAGACCCGGTATTCCTTTTCCCTTTTTTTGCATTTTTAGAGCTTTTTTCATGAATTTTTTCATTTGGTTATATTGATCAAGCATTTTATTTATTGTAGCGTAATCAGTACCACTCCCAATAGCAATTCTTCTTTTTCGTGTTTTTTTAATAATTTTCGGATCTTCCTTTTCTGCTTGGGTGAGAGAATTTAAAACAACCTCCCACTTTTCTAAATTTTTTTCAGCATCATCAGTTAACGCCTCAGGAATATTACCCCCTCCCATCATTGCTAAAATATTTTTCATTTTACCGACTTTTTTAATAGATTTCAATTGATTATAAAGATCGTCGAGAGTGAATTTTCCTTTCATCATTCTCTTAACCATATCAGTATCAACATCAATCTCAGCTTCTTGTACCTTTTTGACCAAACCCTCTATATTAGGAATGCCTAATAGAGAACCTACAAATGTTGTTGGATTAAATTCTTCCAAATCTTCTAATTTTTCACCTACTCCAATGAATCTAATGGATTGATTAGTGGCAGCACAAGCAGAAAGTGCTCCACCTCCTTTAGCTGTCCCATCTAGTTTGGTAACGATTATACTACCAATATTTGTAGATTTAGCAAATTCTTCTGCTTGTGCATAAGCTTGTTGCCCTAAAGTTCCATCGATTACTAAGATAACTTCGTTAGGTTTTAAATTTGATTCGATCTTTTCCATCTCTCGCATTAATTCTTTTTCTTCTTTATGTCGGCCAGCAGTATCTACGATTATTATGTCATGCTCGTCATTTATTGCTTTTTTAGTTTCTCTAACTGCAAGTTTGATCGCATTTTTTTCATTTGGGTTCCCATAACATTTAACTCCAATTTGGTCTGTTAACTGTACTAATTGTTCGTAAGCCCCAGGACGCCATGTATCAGTAGTAACCGCAGCTACTTTATATCCTTTATTCTTATAAAATCGCGCTAACTTGCCAACAGTAGTAGTTTTACCTGAACCTTGGATACCAACAAGTAGAATAACATTACTTTTTCCTGGTTTTATTCTTATAGGGGCAGCTTTCCCTCCGATTGTTTTCAGTAACTCATCATGAACGAGCTTAATTATGAAGTCTTTTCTTCTCGCTCTTTGTAATTTAGTGTTCTTTGCTTCTTTTTTGATATTTTCAGTCATCTGGAAGACTAATTCTACTTTCACATCTGCTCCCAAAAGACTTTTCTGTAAATCTTTCATTGCTGAGGTAACCGCATCTATATCGATTTTTGGTAAACCTCGTAATTTCCGCATTATCGATTCTAAATCTTTCCCTAACTTCTTAAACGCCATAGTATAAATGAAATTGCATTTGTGTTTTAATAATTAAAATAAACAAAAACTAATATTTTTTTTTAAATGATTATAATATAATATAAAAAAAGATATGTGAAAATAATAAATATTACCTATTAACATTAAAGAAAAAAAAAGGAGTAAAAAATGTCAATTCGTAGAACGGAAATTCAGAAGTTAAAAACCGGACAATATATGATGGTTGATGATGAACCATGTATAATTAAAGCAACTGAAAGGAGTAAGTCAGGAAAGCACGGACATGCGAAAGTAAGAGTGGTATGCATCGGAGTATTTGATAAAAACAAGAGATCTCTCACAATTCCATCGGGACACATGATTTCTGTTCCCGAGATAATCAAGGGTACCGCTCAGATTAGTTTTATTGAAGATACATCGATTAATATAATGGATCTTGAAAGTTATGAATCTATGGATGTAAATTGGCCTGCTGATGAGGATTTGATTTCAAAACTAAAAAGATTAAAAGCGGATCCAGGAAAGATGTCATTAGCACAGCTAGAATATTGGAAATTAGCGGGTAAAACTTTAATTACTAGAATTATAATAAATTAGAATTCATAAAGCTTTTATCAATTAATATATTTTTAAATTTTTTTTTGGATAAAATAAAAAAACTCTAAAAAGAGCCTGAGAGTCATGGAAAAAAAACCAATTTCTTTAGCTTGCAGAATGGACTCAGAGAGAGCGATTAACTTAACAAAAAAGATTTTCGAATTTTTAGTAAAAAAGGGTGAAATTGTTCAAATGGAGACTAGAATCGCACCTAAAATCTTTCCGCATAGTGGAAAAGATTTAAAGGAAATGACGAAAGATAACACAAAATTTTTAGTCTCTGTAGGGGGAGATGGAACTATATTAAGAGTAGCAGGTGGTTTGCCACCGCGGAACTCACCTCCCATACTAGGCGTTAACATTGGATCCCTAGGATTCCTAGATGAAACAAACGAAAGGAATGTTTTTAATGATATAAATCGTGTTTTAAAAGGAGATTTTTTAATTGAAAAATGCTCCAAATTAGCTGCTTTTCTATTAAAGGATTCTGAAGAAATTCGATTGAGCAACGCTCTAAACGAAATTTTAATAGTCTCATCAAAGAGTTCAAAAGTTCTTTTGGCGTCTGTAAAAATTGACGGTTGTTATCTCAATCGTAGTTATCTAGATGGAATTATTGTATCTACTTCTGTTGGTTCTACGGCATATAACCTTAGCGCAGGTGGTGCGATTGTTAAATCAACGATGGATGTAATGCAAATTACACCGTTAAATAGTTTTGCTCGTTCGGGTTTGAAACCTATTGTACTACCAATAGAAAGCGAAGTTGAAGTCCAACTTTTAAGACCAAGGTTAAGTGCTAAGATTATTATAGATGGCCAAAAAACTTTAAAAGATATCCAACCAAAATCAATAATTAGAGTACGTAAAGCAAATTCTCATACAAGTTTTATTCGTCTTTCTAAAAGTATAAGCGATAATTATATTCGAAGATTAAGGAAAAAGATAATTGGAACTATAAAGGTGCCGTTAGACGACAGCCCAGAAGAAGAAATCAATTCTAGTTTTTGATACAAATATTTTTTTAACTGGCGTAGATTTTACTTACTTTCCAGAAAGAATTTTCACAACTCCAGAGATTGTGAATGAGTTAAAAGTACGAAAATACATCGATCGAAATAGAAATATTTTACGAAGAGTAGAATTAGCAATTGAGACTGGAAAACTAGTCGTTAAGAAAAGCCAGGATAAATACTCAAATGTAGTTGAGGAAAAATCCAAATCTACTGGCACTACTAAAGTTTTATCTAAGAACGACATCAGCTTAATGGGTTTAGTATTAGAATTAATGGACACATACCTGGAAGATATCATACTATACACTAATGATTATTCCATGGAAAATTTATGTACTATGTTAAAAATTAGATACAAACCTTTATATAAAAAAGGAATAAAGGAGAAAATGTACTTCGAAGTTTATTGTCCTTATTGCAAAACACTGCACAAACCAGAAGATTTAGGTAAAAAATGTGAAAGATGTGGATTGCAACTCAAGAAGCGCTTGTTGAAAAAGGAAAAATTATAGTGGAAAATATATAGAATAAAACTTAGATAATTATTGGAGATAAAATTAAAGATAAACTATGGGCACTAAAATAAGCGAACTAGTAAAAGAAGTAAGGAGAACTATAACTTTTGATAATTTATTAAATAAACAAATTGCTATAGATGCCTATAACACGATATACCAGTTTTTAGCTATTATCCGGCAAAGAGATGGGACTCCATTAAAAGATTACAATGGAAATATAACTTCCCATCTATCCGGATTATTCTATAGGACAATTAATTTTTTAGAGCATAGTATAAAGCCTATTTATGTGTTTGACGGAATTCCTTCTGAGTTAAAAATGGAGACTATAAAAGAAAGAAGAAAAATCAAAGAAGATGCAAAGAATAAGATGATCAAAGCACAAGAGGATGGGGATTATAGAGAAGCTAAAAAATATGCTCAGATGACTTCCAAATTGGATACTACGATGATTGAGGAGAGTAAGAAATTATTAAAATATCTTGGAATACCCATCGTTGACGCTACTTCTGAAGGGGAAGCTCAATCTGCTTTTTTAGTCGAAAAAGGTGATGCTTGGGCATGTGCTTCTCAAGATTACGATACATTACTCTTTGGTGGAGAGAGGTTAATACGAAATTTTGCTGTTAGCCGGAGTAAGAAACTTAAAAACACAACCGTTACACTTGATATCGAGTACATTTCCCTATCTAAATTTCTTGAAAATCTAAAAATAACTCGCGAACAGTTAATAGAAATGGGAATATTAATAGGAACTGATTTCTATCCCGGTATTAAAGGGATTGGACAACATAAAGCTCTCGAACTTATTAGAAAGTTCGGTTCATTAGATAATATTATAAATAATAAAGTTAAGGTTGGAAAGATAGAAATTCACATTGAAAGAAGTACTATTGAACAAATAAAAGAGATCTTTTTATTCCCAGATATAAAAAAAGACTATCCAAAGATAATCTGGGAAAAAACTAATTACGAAAAAGTCGAAGAACTTCTGATAGAACAACATAATTTTTCAAAGCAAAGGGTCAAAAACGCCATTGAACGCTTAAAAAAACAGACTTCTTCCAAAACACAAGTTTCATTAGATAATTTCTTCAAAAAAAATTAAAATCTATTTAACAAAAAGCAAAAATTTTTACAAAATTATTCTTTCATATTTTTAGAATACTTAAAATAGTATTAAAGGACCTAATATGTCAACAAAAGAGAATAATAATAAGAGCTCAAATGGTAAAGATAATCAAAAAGTGTCTTTACGAGTACAAGAAGCAAAAAAAAGGGATATTGGTCGAAACATCGCTAGAATTGATCAGGAAACCATGGAAAAGTTAGATATAAAAACAGGTGATATCATCGCCCTAGTTGGAAAGAATGAGAGTGCCGGAATAGCTTGGCCCAGTTATCCTCAAGATAGTGGTTTAGGGATCATACGCATTGATTCTAGATTGAAAAAGAATATCGGAACGAGCATAGACGAAACGATTCAAATCAGAAAAGTAAAAACTCATTCCGCTCAAAATATCGTTTTAGCACCAATTAGTGTTAAAATAAAATCGAATCCAAGGTTTGAAACCTTCGTTAAACGAAAATTGAGTAATTACCCCGTTACTATTGATGATTTTATATTTATATCAATAGGCATCAGCCGGGAAATTACTTTTAAGGTTATAAGTATGAGACCAAGTGGAATTTGCACTATTAAACCAGAGACAGTTCTTCATATAAGTGAACACATTACTGAAGATGAAGAGCGGGGGGCAGATTATGTTACATATGAAGATGTTGGAGGTTTAGATCGTGAAATACAAAGAGTTAGAGAAATGGTTGAACTCCCACTAAGACATCCTTCATTATTTAAACATTTGGGTATTGACCCTCCAAAAGGTGTTTTATTAAGAGGTCCTCCAGGGTGCGGAAAAACTCTATTAGCTAGAGCCGTAGCAAACGAAAGTGAAGCGTTTTTTATTTCAATAAATGGACCAGAAATAATGAGCAAGTATTATGGTGAATCAGAAAAAAAATTACGCAAAATATTCATTGAGGCTGAAGAAAAAAGTCCTTCAATAATTTTTATTGATGAAATTGACGCCATCGCACCTAAAAGAGAAACTGTTACTGGAGAAGTTGAAAGAAGGGTTGTAGCTCAACTATTAGCATCAATGGATGGGTTACATAGTAGAGGCAAAGTAATAGTAATCGGTGCAACAAATCGGCCCAATAGTTTGGATCCCGCACTAAGGCGCCCAGGTAGATTCGATCGCGAAATTGAAATAAAAGTTCCAAATGAAAAAGGGAGAAGAGAAGTTTTCCAAATTCACACGAGAAGTATGCCTCTCGACAAAAAAATTTCCTTAAAGGAATTTGCTAATATTACTCATGGGTTTGTAGGGGCTGATATTTCTGCAGTATGTCGAGAAGCAGCAATGTCAGCACTGAGGAGATATCTCCCACAGATTGATTTAGATTCTGAAATAATAGATCCCGAATTGCTCGAACAAATAGAGGTTACAAAAGCTGATTTTGAGGAAGCGTTAAAAGAAGTAATGCCATCTGGAATAAGAGAAGTGTTCGTCGAAATACCAAATGTTACATGGGATCAGATAGGTGGATTGGAACTTTTAAAGCAAAAGTTGATAGAATCTGTTGATTGGCCTTTATCTCATCCTAAAATATTCGAGCGAATGGGGATAAGTCCTCCAAGAGGAATCCTGCTTTATGGCCCCCCTGGATGTGGAAAGACACTTTTAGCTCGCGCAGTAGCAACCGAAACTAAAGCAAATTTTATATCAATTAAGGGACCTGAATTGCTATCAAAATATGTTGGAGAAAGCGAAAAAGCAATTCGTGAAGTATTCCGAAAAGCTAAAATGGCAGCACCCTGTATCATTTTTTTTGATGAATTTGATTCGATAGCTCCAAGTAGAGGTAGGCACACTACCGATTCAGGAGTTTCAGAAAAAGTTCTCTCGCAATTTTTAACTGAGTTGGATGGATTAGAGGTAAAAAAAGATATTATAGTGATTGCTGCTACAAACCGTCCTGATATTTTAGACCCTGCTTTAATAAGACCGGGAAGAATTGATAGGATACTCCTCGTTCCCGCTCCTAATGAAGATGGAAGAGAGAAAATACTTAAGATTTTTACAAAAGACATGCCTTTAGCAGCTAATATTGATTTAAATAAGTTAAATAAGAAGCTAGATGGTTTCACTGGAGCAGATGTAGAAACTTTATGTCGTGAAGCTGGCATGATTGCTTTAAGAGAAAATTTGAGAGCAAGGAAAATTACTGAGGAACACTTTAAAATGGCATTAGAATCGCTTTACCCGAGCATTACACCAGAAATAATTAAGTGGTATGAAGATTTTGGAAAAAAATTAAAAAGTAGAATCATTCAACAATCAAAAGAAGATCAAATGGTTGTGTAATATTCATAAAATTAATTTGTAGGATATTATTTTATATTATTGTAGCAAATTTAAACTAAATTTAGAAAAAGGTGGTTTATTATCGAAAGTCACAGATGGAATCAAAAACCTATCGTAAATTCTTTAATAGATATTTTAATAAAAAATAAAGGCGAAATTTTAGACAAACGTTTAGAAGAATTACTTAAGAAAGAATTCTCATTTATTCAATCACTAATGTTAGAAGAGCTCCTAATGAAGCTGGAAAGTCGAAGTATAATTAATGTATTTAGGGTTTCAAAAACAAAAAAAATGATTGTACTGAACAAAAGGAATCAGCATATTAGAAGTGAAATAATGGATGAGTTAAAATGAGTGGACTTTTTTCCAGTTAATGCATTCTTGAGCTAAAGTTGTATGTTCAGTTGGAGATTTAAATTTTCTTTCTCGTATATCTACAAATATTGGATAATTTACGGCATTTCCCATTAATAACATTTCACCAACGCCAAGGCTTGAAATCATATTAGCGAATTCTTTTGTGATTGCTTCAGAACTGTCCATCAGATGCTTTAAATCGTAAGGATTTTTAATATTAAGAATTAATTTCGAATTGGTTTGCGATAAAGCAGTAGTGCTTAACTTTTTAGGTCTTTGACTTATTAAACATAAACATGCCATAAATTTCCTTCCTTCTCTAGCAATTGTTTCAATGATATATTTTGAAATTGCTTTAGAATGAGCTGCTTCTGGGCAGAATTGGTGTGATTCTTCAATTATCAATAAAAAGGGAGGAATCTTGTTCATTCTTCTTAAATAAAACAAGCGAGTACATATATAATCGACAATTATCTGTTTTTTACGAATTGAAATTTCATTTTGGAGATTAAAGATAGATATTTCTCCTTGCTTCACAAAATTATTTAATACTGGATTTTCTTGCGGTCCAAACAATTTTAACCAGTCTAATTCAGACAACCACCCTATTAAAGCTTGTTTAGTATTTTTACTGCCTTCTGGATCATTCTCAATTTCTTCAATAATTTCATTAAGTGTGTATTTTTTTTTACTTTTTCTCAATTTCTTAATGTATTTAGCTAACTCTCTTATCTGAACATAAGACATTTGTTCTTGATATTTTTTAAAATTATAAGCACTTAAGCTAGGGGTTGAAATTTGAAAGTACGAAGTGTCTACAACTTTAACTTTACTCTTTAAAGAAGGAATATTTTTAAGATAACAATATTCACCGTGTACATCAACCATAATGATCGCTGGTGTTCCATAGCTGTTCTCTCTTGTTAATAATTCTTCTATCAATACTGAAGTAAGATAACTTTTGCCTCCTCCCGAGATTGAGAGAATTGCAAAATGTTTGTTTAGTAATCGATCCATATCGATAAGAGCTTCGATGTCAGATACTTTAACTTTTCCGATATTTAAGCCATGTTTACGATTAATACCAATAAAATCATCTAGGATTTCTTCTTCAACTAAAAATACTTCTTTGCCTGGATTTGCTGGATACATCATCCTCTTTATCCTGCTAAATTCCGTTTCATTAGAGTCATTGAATTCTACAATTCCTAAGTTTTTTACAATTGCAATAGCGTATTCAAAATCGTCACTAGGAAAGAGTCCTTTTAGAATATTTGGATTAGTTTCGCTGTTATAAGCTTTAATTGTAAGAGCATCAGAGAAATATTCATTTAATAGCACAATTTTTTCAATTATTCCTATTAAATAACCTTCAATAGATTTAGTATATACAAACAATCCCTTTTTAACGAGTAGTCCCTCAGTTCTCTTATTTATCACAAAAGGATACTTTGAAACATCAGGTAATTGAAGAAAATTAAATACTATACCAAGCTTTAGAGACATTGAAAGTAGATAAGTAAATATATTAATAAATATAGATAAGAGACAGAATTTACTGATTTAAAAAGAAAGCAAATTAATAAAAAAAAAATATAGATAAAATAAAATTTAGGCTCTAATTCTCCAATTTTCCCATTACTCTTAATAGTACATAGTATCCGTTTTTCCAAAAGTAGATCATAAATAAAGTGACCGCTAAAATCGCAAATAACGAAATTCCTGTGAATAAAATCCAATTACCCGCTGAAAATGAGGCTAGTAATGCAGAAAAAGGTGAACTTGGGCTAGGACCAAGCAAAATCTCTTGAATTATAGCGACTACAAGACCTATAATAATTGCCATTATGCTTATTAACAAACCCCCAGCTGCGATTTTAACATCTATGCGATTTTTATACTTTTCTTCAATTTCTCTTACTTTGAAAATGAAGTGTAACACCCATCTTCTTCCTTTTTTGAATAATCCGAAGAAAAATATTAGGAGAAAAAACAACCCTGCTAAAATTCCAGCGATTATTGCGATTTGGTATCCGGTTGATAAACCCATGAATGCATATAACTTCCCAGTTGGCATGATAAAATCAAATATTGACCAGATACCTCCAGTAATGCAAGTTAAGCAAGAAATAACGATAAAAATATAAAATAAATCTCCCACTACTCTTTGTTTTGAAGGATAAATTTCGTCAGAACTTGAATATGATTCTTCCATTCTTTTCACTAATTTATTTTAATTAAAAAATTTATAACATTCTAAATATATAAAATTGTTTATTATGGTTTAAATTAAAAGTAAAGAACTTGAAGTGAAAGTTTTAATTGGTTTCTTTATGTTGGAGCGTTTCGATGAATGTTTTAAAGAAATCTTTTTCATCTAAATACGAATATAAATTAGTTGACATTTTGTAAATCTCATTATAAACCTTCTGATGATTTACATTAGGAGTCCATTTCTTATCCAACTTACAAATGTTCTCAGCTGCTTTAACAACATCAGGAAACAATCCAGCACCTGTTGCTGCTAAAATTGCCGCTCCTAAAGATGTTGCTTCCTCAATTACATTTCTTACACAAGTTATACCTATAACATCAGAGTAGATTTGATTCCAAAAATCTGAGCGAGACCCACCTCCAGTTAACTTTATTTCTTCTGGAGCAATTCCTAACTCTCTAAAGATTTCAACATTCTTTCTTACTTCAAATGCTACCCCCTCCATAATAGAACGTATAATATCTCTTCTTTTATGACCTAATGATAAACCGTATATTAAACCTCGCGCATACGGGTTCCAATGAGGTGCCCCAGCACCAACCAAATGCGGGATGGCTAATAATGAGTTAGCTCCAATGGGCGACTTTTCAGCTTCTTCAGTTAAAATAATATATGGATCTTGGTTTTGTTTTTCAGCCTGTTCACATTCTACGGCTCCAAGTTCGTCCCTAAACCACCTTAAAAAGGCTCCTGTAGTAAAAATACTAGCTTCTTGAACCCATGCGCCGGGAATTGCATGGCAACTGCATAAAACACGCTTTTTCGGATCAAGTTTAGGTTGTTCTAAATAGGCTAATATAAAACTTCCAGTTCCAGTCGTGACTTTAATGTTTCCTGGAGAGACAACTCCTACTCCCAGTGCCGCTGATTGCTGATCACCTGCTCCGGTTATTACTAAAGTTTTTTTGTCAAATAATGTATCCTCAGTTATGATTTCGCCTATATCGATTCCACTCTCTACGGGTTCTGGCATTTTATCCAAGTCAATTTCAAGTTCAGAGGCGATCTCATCTGAATACTTAAATTTGTTAATATCAAAAAGCATTGTCCTTGAAGCGTTAGAGTGGTCTGTATAAAATTGTCCAGTTAATTTATAAATGATGTAATCTGACACAAGTAAAAATTTATGAGTTCTTTGATATATCTCTGGTTTTTCATCTTTGAACCATAAAATTTTTGTCGCTGAAAAATAGGGATCAATAGTTAACCCCGTAGTGTTATATATTTTATCTTCTCCTATCTTTTTCTTAATGAACTCAACTTGGTTAGTAGTTCTTCGATCCTGCCACACTAACGCATTATGTAAAGGGTTACCTTCTCGATCTACAGGAACAATTGTTTCGCGCTGATTAGTAACAGAAAGACTTACAATTTCTTCTTTATCGATTCCGCTTTTTTTAATAGCTAATTCGATAGTTTTCTTTATTGATTCCCACCACGAATTAGCGTCTTGCTCCACATAAGAAGGAACTGGATAAAAACTCTCCCACTCTTGGTAGGCACTTGATATAATTGAACCAGATATATCAAAAATAAATGTTCTACATCCAGTAGTTCCAAGGTCGAGTGCTGCAACAAACATAGTTACTAAAACTCTTTGAATATCTAGTTTTAATGATATGTAATAGATTGTATTATGAAATAAAAACTATTATTAATGGTTGTAAGAAAAAACTTAATTTTATTTCACTTTTTTAAACCCACATCGTTGACACACTAATCCAACTTTAGGACTATAAACTTGTGTAAGGGGACCACTACAAATTGGACATTTCACATCAAATGTTGGAAACCATTGTCCTTTAATATTGGGGATTTGTTTTAAAGTATTAATAGATTTCAATCTATCTAAATCCTGCTTATTTATCTTCAACAACTGTTGTTCTTCAGCAATAGATTTTCCTTTTGGAGCTAAAACCATTAAAAATTTCATTTTTTTTGGGCTGTTTAGTAATGATAATGTTCGTAAAATGGCTCCTTTTTTGTATTGCTCAAATAATTTAGCTAGTTCTGGAGGAGCTAAGGCTACTAATATTGCTTGCGAATCTTTTGATTCTTCTTCAACTTTTTGAATGAGGAATTGGATCATTCTCCCTTTATAATCCATTCCCCAAATAAAATTCCATGGTTTTATATCGTAATCCTCGTTGTCAGGACCAACAATTCTTTTTATACATTCAACCCATGAATAATGTTTGAAATTATACATATTAGAGAGCAAATCATCGAAAAATCCTGGTTCAATTAAGGGTAATGTTTTGATTATATTTTTCAGTGGTAATAATTTAACTTCGGTCAAAAATTTTGTGTTAAGGTTATCCCACGGTGTATAAGTGAAAACTGAAAAGAAATTACTCATGATCTTTTAAATCTAATATAAAATATCCTTTCAAATTTATTATTTATGATAGAATAATGGTTTAAAATATAAAAATAAGATTTAAGAAATATTACTCCTATACTTTTATTAAATATTAAACGAGATTATTAAATGAATGGAATCTGGGATATAAAAGCTGATGCAATAAAGAAAGGAGATAAACTTAGGGATGTGTCATTTCTTATCAATAAAACTCTGACAGACGGAAAAAATTTTACTCATTATGTCTTTAGTAAAGCTAATTTTAATAATCCTTGGTACAATATCCCGGAAGAGGATTTTAAATTATTTGAAACCTTTATTGAAGGTGGATCTAGAGCGTACCCTTCTGATGGTAGCATACCTTGTGATGTAGTGGCGAGTGAAGCGAGAAAAGTTCTCAAGAAAATTGAATTGTGTTCGCAAGATCCTAATCACCATTATTGTGAAGCTGCTCGTGATGTTTTAAAAAACGGTAAATTATCGATAGTAAGAGGCACATTAAAACTCTATTTAGGCAAATATACCACCCGTGATTGGAGAAGAAAGAGATTTACGGACGATATCGATTTTTGGATGTTTCAGACCAATTTATTGGACTCTTCTTTAAAAGAGTGTAGTTTCGTCAAAAATAAAGAAACAGGAGAATGGGAAAAAACCGTAGAATGGAATAAATTTGAAACTAAAGAAAATAGGCGTGAAACTTTGTTTGCTGCAAACAATCTTAATCAGCTACTTGATTTTGGAGCGGGTAGCTATCTCGAAGGTTCAAGTTTAAAAGAAATTTTTGATAAAAAAATTAAAAGAGGACACGATGTAGATTTAAGCGATATTATTAATGTAGCAATGGTGAACAATGGCATTGATGGTATTCACAAAGATGAATGGTTAGATGTATGGAATTCCTTTGAACAGGCAGCCAATACACGAAATGCTAGAACTACATCTAATCTAATAAGTATTTGTCGGTATTCTTTTGCTATTGTGGACCACCTTGAAAAAGTTGGCGGAACTATTAAAAAATATAAAGATATTATTTTAGATAAATCTAAATATCCAGACGAGAAGATAAAATCACTCTGTAGAGTCTCTACTCAGTGGGAAAAATTTTATGATGCTAACGGAGCAGATGAAACAAGAAAGATGATTCATGATTTTTACCATGAACAAGCAGAAGAGAAACCATTGCACGCACAAAACCTAAGAATATTTGCGAAAAATATACTAAAATTACTTAATTCCAAATACGAATATCTTAAGGTTATATTCGAAATGGAGCATTAATTTTCAAATTATAAAATAAAAATCTAATTTTAATTATTTGTTGCACAAGTTCGTGAAACTGAACTTTCACGAAGAATGGACAAAAACTTTCAAGAAAAAAATTATGATTTTTCTAATTTTGTTTTTAATTTTGGATAGATGAATGCAACAACAATAACAAACACAAGTAATATTGGTATTGAAATTATAATTGGGGAGAGATTTTCTCCATCAGAATTGAGTATAAGCGATGCTGGAATGGAAAGGATTAATGGAATCAATTCTCCGATTATTCCTAAAATAACAAGCCACTTTCGAGATAGTTTTTCCCCTAAAAATCTAATGATTGCATACAAAATAACAATTCGAAAAACATAGAATGGTACATAATATTGTAAAGGCACTAAATATCTGAAAGAATAATAAGTTGAATATTCCCAAAGCATTGCTGGAATTGAATTTGGACCGGGACCTAAATCTACTTGGTATCCAAATGGAGCTAATAGAACGAGTAGGATAGAAATAATGATTATAATGAGAATTATAAGATTTTTTCTTTTAAACGTCATGATAATAAACTTCAGCGCATTTCTTCAATTAAGTCTTCTTTTAGGTCTTCAATTAATGGTTCTTCTTCTTTTGAAAACCGTTTATTTGCTGCTCCATGAAGCGACCAAAACCCTACCACGGAAATCATGGATAGAATACCTGCGAAATACCATGTATAAATCATGTTTCTTGGTCTTCATTAAGGGGTAATTCCTTCTCTTTTGAAAATTGCGCTTTTGTTATTCCATGAAGTAACCAAAAGCCCACAGCCGCAAACAGAGATAATATCCCCGCGAAATACCACACCCAATTTGGTCCAATACTATCCCAAACTAATCCTGCGAGTAAAATTGCAAATAAATTAGGGATCGCCCAGTGGAAACCAAACATAGCCATATACCGTCCTCTCTTATCTTCAGGAGCAAAGAGCGCAGCAGAAGTCAGACCAATAGGCATCTCAATCATTTCCCCTATAGTGATAATCGCCATTGCAATAAAAAAAAGGTATGGTTCTGAAACAAAACCGTACATACCGAATCCCACCATGTAAAATAGCGTTCCTACAGCCATTACCTTCATAGGAGAATATTTTGACATCTTCCCGGTTATCCAGAATTGAAATACCACCACCATCAATGCATTCATACTTAACAAAAAACCAAAACTCTGCAATGGGAATTTATAAACTTTATCCAAGAATAACGATAATGTGGCGGCCATTTGCATATATACAATCACCGTTATGGCAGACACAGAGAGAAATAACATATATCTCCAATCTTTTAAAACTTCTTTGTATCCTATTACGCTTTTCACAACTGTTTCCTCTGCTTCGCCTTCTTTTCTTTCAGGTTTCGTTTCTGGAATGACAAAAAATACGATAATTCCTGTAATTAAGCTACTTACAGCATCTCCAATAAATAAAAACAGATAAGATTGAGTCGCTATAAATCCACCTAAGATAGGACCGATCACTGCTGAAAGATTAATAGCCACCCGTAGAACCCCAAATCCCTCTGCTTGTTTCTCTTTGGGAAGCAAATCTGCTACCATTGCTTGTCTCGCAGGACCTCCAAAATTTCCCATTAAACCCATAAACGCAGCGAGGATGTAAAAAATATTCAAATCATCGACTAATCCCATAAAGATGCTGCTTACACCGCTAGAAATCAAGCCAATAAGTAGCATAGCACGACGCCCATATTTATCGGCTAACGCACCTCCGATTATACCAACGATTATATTTCCAGCCGAAAATATCGCAAATAGAAATCCTACCTCGGTCATTCCTACATTAAAATGTGCGGTTATATACAATGCAAAAAAAGGAAATAATAAAAAACTTCCAAACCTATCAATGAAAGTGGCGAGGACTAACACCTTAAATGTCCCGGGATATTCTTTATAATTAGTTTTAATTTTTGTAAGCATAATTAAACCACTAATTTACGAGTTCAATATTATAAAGTAATAATCTCTTGTTTTGAAATATCTAATACCTACAAAAGGTAATGATCAATTTAAATAATGGTAAACTAATAAAGTTAGATTTATTAATTTTTTTATTAGACCTATCATTACTTATTTGTAGTATAAATCATCTAAGGAGAATCGAAAATGTATGATTATTTATTAACCGAAGAAAATAAAAAATTTAGAGAAGAAGTTCGAGAGTTCGTTAAAAATGCTGTACCACCTTCACTATTAAAACAAATGGATAAAGACGAGATTCAATATCCAAGTGAGTGGATGAAGGCATTAGCTAAACAAAATTTGATTGGAATAAGGTTTCCAAAGAAATACGGGGGTCGTGG
>JAUWZR010000253.1 GCA_030615235.1 Promethearchaeota archaeon | reverse complement strand
GTTTCCTATGGTTACAATGTCAATAGTTTTAGGAGGACATGCAAGAGTCGGATTTGAAGATAACATCTACCTTTCAAAGGGAGTATTAGCTAAATCTAACAGTGAATTAGTAGAAAAAGTAGTAAGGATTTCAAAAGAGTTAGGTAGAGATATCGCATCACCCTACGAAGCAAGAAAAATTTTAAGTATCGATTAAAAGAAAAAATAAAGGAATTCTAAATTATGTATAAAAAATTAGCCAAATATTATGATTTGATTTATCATTGGAAAGATTATGAGAAAGAAGCTTATTCCATTAAAGATTTAATAAAAAAATATAAAAAATCAGACGGTAATAAGTTGCTTGATGTTGGATGTGGGACAGGAATGCATTTAGAATATTTTAAAAACGATTTTTCCTGTACGGGTATCGATATTAACAACGAAATGGTGGAAGTTGCTAAAACTAAATTTAAGGATGTGATTTTAGAACAGGGAAATATGATAAATTTTAATCTTAAATCCGAATTTGATGTAATTCTATGTTTATTTAGCTCAATAGGCTATGTAAAAACGTATTCTAATTTAGAAAAAACATTGCTGAATTTTAAAAATCACTTAAAGAAAGGTGGAGTTCTAATAATCGAGCCTTGGTTTACGAAATCTACGTACTGGGATGGACACCCGGGTATGACTACTTACGAAGGAGAAGCTATAAAGATTGCTAGATTAAATTCATCTAAAATAGAAGGAAATTTATCAATAATGGAGATGCATTATTTAATTGCTGAAAAAGATAAAGATGTTATACATTTTGTAGATACTCATGAATTAGGTTTATTTGAGACTAACAAAACTCTCGATTTCATGGAAAAAGCCGATCTTAAGGCAGAGTTTCTAAAAGATGGCTTAATGGAAGGTAGAGGATTGTTTATCGGAGTAAAATTGTAATTGATATAGCTCTGATTTCTATTTTAGTTGATTTTAAAGATGATATAAAAATTTATATAAATAGGGGATATTATCTTATCTATGAAAATTTTAGTCACTTATTTTAGCCAGACGGGTAATACTGAAAAGATAGCTCAAGCAATTCACGAAACTACATCCAAAAATCATGAATCCTACTTGAAAAGGATAAAAAAAGTAAAAATTGAAGAATTGGATGATTTTGATATAATCTTTATAGGTTCTGCATGTCATGATTCTGATTTAGCTAAGCCGGTTTTACGATTTCTTAAAAAAATCCCAGAGTCTCCTAAATACGCTATCGCGGGTTTTTATACTCACTCAACTTTTTTACCCGAAGGAGATGAAAGGATTATAAGATTATCAGACAGGTGGTCAGGCAGATGCAGTGAGACATTCGAAGAGTTGAAAAAAGAAAAGCATATCAATTTTAAGGGTTATTTCAGATGCCAAGGAATACCATCACCACCTATTGAACAATTTATTCACAAAACAATTATAAAAGATGATGAAGAATGGGCAGAATTCCTAGAAGAACTAAAAAAACACCCAAATGAAAACGATATAGAAAATGTTAAAAAGTTCGCCCAAGATATTCTTAATGCATTCTAATTAGTTTCTAAAGTATAAATCTATATTATCTTATTCTATAATAACGTAAGCATAATCGCGATCAATAGAAAAAATTATAATTACAGAGAAAATTTCTTTTAATTACTTATTACTCGAATAGAATTTACCTTTAAATTGGAGATAGATATGAAAAAAGGAAATAAATATGGGACTCATAGAGTAATTGACCCAGTAGGTTCCTTACCACAACCAGCACTTAAAATTTCTAACGATATGACCATATTTGACAACGAAATACTAATAGATGTTGATTACTTGAACATCGATTCCGCAAGTTTTACTCAATTAAAGGAAGAAGCGGGAGGAGATGTTGATAAAATAAAAGCTAAAATCCTGGAAATCGTTCAAGAACGGGGAAAAATGCAAAATCCAGTTACTGGTTCAGGTGGAATGCTAATAGGAAAAGTAGAAAAGATAGGTAATGACTTACAGGATAAAATTGAATTACATATAGGAGATAGAATTGCATCACTAGTCTCTCTTTCATTAACTCCTCTCAAAATTGAAAAAATATTAGAAATTAATCTAGATATAGATCGAGTTGAGATTGAAGGAAAAGCTATACTTTTTGAAACCGGAATTTACGCAAAACTGCCTGGAGATATGGACGCAACTCTAGCGTTAGCAGCACTCGATGTTGCCGGAGCTCCAGCTCAAGTAAAGAATCTGGTGAAGGAAGGCGATAAAGTTCTAATTCTGGGTGCTACGGGCAAATCTGGACTCATGTGTACATATATGGCCAAAAAAATGGTTGGAGATGGAGGAAAAGTCATAGGGCAAGCTAGAAACGGAACCCGAGCAGAATTTCTTAGAGATACCGAGTTTTGCCACGAAATTATTATCGCAGATGTATTAAATCCGATAAATATTTTAGAAGAAACCCTAAAAGCTAATGGTGGGAATGAAGTAGATATAACAATTAATTGTTTGAGCATCCCCAATTCGGAATTATCTTCTATCCTCCCCGTAAGAGATAGAGGTATTGTTTATTTCTTTTCAATGGCTACAAGTTTCACTAAAGCAGCTTTGGGAGCTGAAGGCATAGGAAAAGATGTGACGATGATAATAGGCAATGGGTATACTAAAAATCACGCACAAATTACATTAGATTTATTACGAGAATCTAAAACTCTTAGAAGAATTTTCAAGGAAAAATACGCTTAAAAAATAGATGAGTATCATGAATAGTGTATATAAGATCCATACTTCTTAACAGTATCAATCATTTCAAGTATTAACTAGTGAGAGATATAAAATACATTATATTTTAATTTAAATTAAATTTTGTGAGACGAACATGGGTCTTTGAATAGTTCTCTCTCAAACTCCTAAACTTTAACAAATAAAAAAAATTAGTTATGATAGTAAAATAATATTTCTGGTAACTATCATGAAAGTAAATAGACGGATGGAGTTATTTGGGAAGATAAGCGACGAAGATTGGAATAGCTGGAGGTGGCAATTTAGAAATAGGATAACTACTCTCGAAGATCTCAAAGAATTCATCCCCCTAACCAAAGAAGAAGATGATCCTAATATCTTGGAAAAAATGAGAATGGCTATCACCCCGTATTATCTATCATTAATCGATCCTTACGATCCATACGATCCAATTCGCAAACAAGCAATCCCTACAATCCATGAACTCCATAAATCCGCTGCTGATTTGGAGGATCCACTTCACGAAGATGTTGATAGTCCCACTCCCGGATTAACTCATAGATATCCAGATCGAGTATTATTTTTAGTTACGGAAAACTGTTCTATGTATTGTAGACACTGTACTCGAAGGAGATTTGCAGGTCATCACGATAAAGCACCTCCAAAGGATC
>JAUWZR010000190.1 GCA_030615235.1 Promethearchaeota archaeon | reverse complement strand
GGGAGGAAAGGTTATTCCATTGGATGCAAACTTAGATGTCGAGACCAAGTTTCTTCCTTCCCAGGAAATTCTATCGCTCTTAAGCAGATCAAAGGTTACTGGAATCTCTAATTGTTATTGTAGAGAAACGCAAAGAAAATATTCAGATTCGCCAAATTGTACTCACCCTATTAAAACCTGTATACACATAGGGTTTGGAAAATCACTGCGGGAAATCCCGTATAAATCGGAAAATTTAGTTAAAGTTTCAAAGAGAGATATAAAAAAGCTTTTGGAGGAAAGTGACAGACAGGGTTTAGTCCACCAGATTATTTATTTTCCTAATCCGTTATTCTATTACGTCGTATGTAATTGCTGTCCATGCTGCTGTGTCATTATGAATAAATTCTTAAAAAGCGGTTCTCCTCAGATGATTAAATCTGATTTTATAGCTTATACGAATAATAATAAATGTAATAATTGTGGAATTTGCGAAGAATACTGCAATTTTGGAGCAAGAAAATTTAATAACGAAAAATTAGCATTTCTCCCAGACTATTGCTTTGGTTGCGGGTTATGTGTATCCAAATGTCCAGAAAAAGCCATAATCTTAAGAAAAAAACCTAAATTCTAAATATTTTTTATTTTTTTTTATAATAGAGCAAAAATAAATACAAATATTTATATTAAATTTATAGGCATAGTATTGAACTTGTTATAACAAGGAAGTTATAATTAATAATGAAAGAACTGTACGAAATAGGCATCGTTTTCCGGGGATTTATTCTGGTAAACTGCGAGTTTAAGAAAATTGAAAAAAAAGATAATCTCAGCAATGTGAGCTTGGATTTGAGAGGGGGTTTTATTTCAGCGATAACTCTATTTGCCAAAAACGCTTTTAACAACCTCTCATTAGAATATTTAGAATCAGGGAAAATTTTATTTATTTTTAAAGCCCTTGAAATGCAAGCTGCAAATTGCAATTTAAAGGAACCAGTCGTTTTATATGGTTTAGTAGACAAAAAAAAGAAAGATACCGATAAGTTTGTTAGAAAATTCCTTGAAAAGATCGACCCTATCTTGACCCTTTTTGTAACGAGATATAGTAACAAGGACCTAACAGAACTTAATCAATTTGAACCGTTTCAGAACGAGATTAAAAAATTTATCTTGAATTAAAGGAATTAGTGAGTGCCCAGGCTCCAACCCTTAGGATCTGAACGCGAGTAAACTAGAACTCCGTCCATTCTCAATTTATCGATCTGCTTTTCCACAATATCCCTATCGTATCCCAAAATCACAAGGTCTTCAACTAATTTGTTTTTAGTTGTAATTAATTTAAATTTCTCTAAGTGAGTGATGATAATAGTTTTTAAGTTTATTTCAGCTATAGTTTCTGTAGAGGGTGTACTTTCTATAGCCTTTACTTTTTTTCCCTCCTGCTTCAAAGCATCAATTAACGCCCCTCCTTTTTGAGGAGCAATCTCTTGCTCTATTACAATTGGTTTTATCTTTTTTCTCTTTTTAACGGGAGCTCCAGTCACACCACCTAAACCAATTTCATCTTCTGGCAAAGTCCACACTGAATATGATATTTTATCATAGGAATCAGGTTTTTCCGAAATCATTCGCTGAAATTCTTCTACAACACTATCAGTGAGATATCCTTTTTTCTCTAATTCTGCACCAATTCCCTCAATAATCCTATTATCTATTAAATATTTGAAAATATATTCTCTAATGTTAGTTGGGACTGTTTCAAATACAATTGGTTTCGTGTCTTTTGTTTCTATTTCTGTAGATTGAGACTCTGGGATTATTATATTATAAGGAATCTCTAAAGGAGGTTTTTCACCACATTCAAAATCACTAATACACCTAATACTTCTATCATATCCGCCAAACAATATATTCGTTATTCCATCGTCAGGATTTATAATTGAAGAAACTATCTTAACAGAGTTCGATGCTGAAGTTTTCCATTTCAACTCAATATCTAATGAATCTAAGTTAGGGTTATGATATACATAAAGCGAACCATCAGCACATCCAACTATTATCTCTTTAGCGTTATCAGCATCAATATCAATAACTTTCAAAGAAATAGGCCGACTCTCTTCGATCTTTATAGCTTTCAACTCTTCTCCCTTAGTATTAAATATCCTTACAAAAGAATCGTCAGTTCCAACTATGATTTCAAAAAATCCATCGTTTGTGACATCTCCTACTTCTATCGTATTAATTTGCGAATTAAGATATATTTCCCATACTATATCGGGTTTATTCTCTTTAAATTGAATCAATTGAATCATACCATTTTTAGTTCCTGCGAGTAAGCCGTAAATTGGTATATCAACATCTGGAAGCTTTAAATAACCAAGGGCAACTGCTGTCACCCAAGAATCATAATAAAATGTGAATTTGGGTTGAGTGGAATCGATATTTTCAAAAATTTTCAGGGTTTTGTCTTCACTTCCATAAATCAACTCAATATTCTTATCTCTAGTAAAATCTCCAGCAATAACGCTAAGTACTTTACCTTTTGACTTATAATTCATAATACCAGCTAACTTATCTATTCCTTTTACGAGTTTCACTACTAAGAAATTGCCATCTCCAGCACCTACGAGTATTTCTTCGCAACCATCTTTTGTGATATCTACAGAATGCGTAGTTCTTACCCATCCATCAAAAGTAATACTATCAAGAATGTTTAAATCTTCGTCCATTAAGTATAGCGTCTTATCGTGGCCCCCAAATACTATATATGATTTATCTCCACACTTTAATGTTGTACAAGTTAAAACTGCATCAGGGCATTCAAACATCCAATTCAAATTGAAGCGTTTTTTGGGTGTTGACATTTATATTTTCACTAACTATTAGATTTTATGAATTTAATTCAAAAAAACTGCATAATGCATGTTCTATTAATCCTAAATATAGAAGTTCTTTCAACCTTATTAAATGATAAGGATAATTTAAAAAAATATAAAAAAAAATAAATTGTTGTTGAAAATTTTATAAACCAAGTTGAGCGTCGCTAGGAGAGTATGCACCAGTACCGCTAATTTTATAACTGATTTCGATTTTCTCTTCAGCCATTAGTTTATCAATCGTCCACTTGAGCGTGTCTTGTCCCACCTCATCTGTAATCTCAGCTTTCATCGAAAGATCCGAGTATTCGAAGCTATCGGGAACCTTGTCCATCAAAATAAGCTTCTGAAGAGTTGCTGTACCAATATTTTCAACGGTTAAGATTATTTCATAGTTGCCCAACTTACCAATTGGAAGAACTTCTTTACCAATTCTAAACCTACGTCTCAGATGTAAGGCTTCTATTACAGGTACTTCTGGTTTAAACTCTAATTCTTGAGAAACTGGGAAAGTATTAGTATAGTAAATTATCTCTGATTCGAACTTTGACTCTTGAGCGGGATTTATACAATGAATAGGGTATTGAAACTCTAAAGATGATTCTGGCATAAACAAACCATTACTTGAGTTTCTAAGATCCTTCAGTGAAATCTTAAAGACACTTCCGTCAAAATTAACAGATCCCGAATCAAGCTTAACTTCCTTCTTGTCCCATAATAATATTATCTCATCAGCTTTAGGTGGTTGATATTCGTTATTGAAATATTGTTGAACAATAGAAATTTCATTTAACGGGGCTGAACCATTATTAATCATTTTCAATGTAGCAATAACATCTTTCTCTTTGTACGTAGGAACTTGTTCTATATCATAGAACATATCACCAGTTATTGATGCAATTTCTAATATAACATCAGAAATAGAAGCAGTTCCGTTGACGATTGTTTGAAAATCAGGCATAACTCGAAATTCGAGCTTCTTCCTAAAAGCAGGATATTCTTCAGACTCAAATTTCCACATCTTTGAATGCCATTGAGCGCCAGCCGGTAATAATGGGACATCCTTGGGATCAATATCGACATATTTCACAGATTCATCCTCTGGAGAATAAACATCTGCATTAAACAGTTGAATTATAAATTCTGAAGGGTTTTCAAAAACGAGTTTACAGTCCCAAACGCCTGGTTCTTCGTCGCGTTCTATTGTATCGACAAAAAATTTGTTTCTAGTATAAGCGTCGTATTTATCGATGTCTAAACCTTCTGCAAAAGAAGAAGATGCTTCATATGTTACACTGATAGTACCTGTCTTCCTCTTTGTAATGTCTGTTACTAAGATACTGCATGTAAATTTCATGAGAACAGTTGTTTCAGGCATCAATTTTTCAATGTTCCAGACAATCTTTTTACCTTCAATCTCTGCTCGCCCTTCTGTTGTGTCTATTATAACTGGATTGCTAAAATCCCCAGGAATAATTTTTATAACTTTAACATTTTTAATTGCTTTTGAGTATAGATTTCTCATAGCAATAGCAAATGTAACAGTATTTTCTTTATCAATTGAAATTCCAAAGGCTTGTAAAGAATAATCATCTGAGGCAGTTCCTCCATCTTCAAAAGTTTCATCCTCGTCTTCCTCCTCTTCCTCCTCTTCCTCTTCTAATTCATTGTACTCTTCTACAGGAGCCATTCTTTCTTTAACTTTAGCGCCGGCTTTACTTGTTTTATCTTTAGCTTTAAGCAAGTTAGTTTCAAGATCCCTAAGATTTAAAATATTATCGGCATCAGGAAGGGTGTTAACATACTCTTGAATTAGAAGCAAATTTTTGATTTCTTCCTTAATAACGAAATCTTCAGTGTAAGTATTTGTATTTTTATCGGTTCCGAGCTCTCTAATCTTAATATCTTTTGATTTTAAACTAGTACTTTCAATATTTTTAAGGGAAAGATCAATATCCCATAACCTGTCTTTTTTTGATTGATTTTCCACGCTTAATTTGCCTTTAAAGTTAATGGATTCTATGTTAGCGTCATGATCT
>JAUWZR010000014.1 GCA_030615235.1 Promethearchaeota archaeon | reverse complement strand
GGGTAATTTTCAGGGAACTTGATTTCGAAAATAAATTTACCTTTTCCGTAAGGTGTTCCTTCCTTCCCTATTATTGTAAGTCGAAGGTGATCTATACTGCGCCCCCATGGTTCTATGATTATATAAGCATCATCCTTGTATCTTTCGATAGCTTCCGTATAATCGGTTTCTTCTCGCATTAAATTTCACTTTTTATTTGATTTTTTTCAATTGTATTAACTATCTAGTTAGGGTTTTCTTTAAAAAATATTGTGTATTTTTCGGTAATAGCTTTATTTTTTAAAAGCTATAGAGATTGAAAAGGTTTTTTTTTACAAATTATAAGTAGAATAGATTCTCATTTCCTTCAAACAGAAGAGGTCAAAGAAACCCTAAATCAACTAATAAAAATTAGGACTTACCATTTGACTAATAATTCTACACATTCTTTTTTTAGATTATATTTAATGATATTCTTATCAGTTCCACTTGAAAATAGAA
Source organism: Promethearchaeota archaeon (assembly GCA_030615235.1). Classification (GTDB taxonomy): domain Archaea; phylum Asgardarchaeota; class Lokiarchaeia; order Sigyniarchaeales; family SOKP01; genus SOKP01. The sequence goes on along the minus strand of JAUWZR010000014.1, from coordinate 21,645 downwards.
AAAATTATATTGCTATGTTAATTAAAAAATATATCGAAACTTTACCCCCCTTAGCTCAGTTGGTCAGAGCGCGCGGCTGTAGATTAATATCGCATACTAAGGTTCTTGCCTATGAAGTATTGTCAGCCGATACCGTGAGGTCCTCGGCTCAAATTATCTATTCTTTGTGGAAGAAATGAGATTCCGAGAGGGGGGACTAATTTTTTCTATATATTGTTGTTAATCTTCCTTCTATAGTCAATAATTACAAAACTAATTAGAATTAAAGTAAACATTAGAAAGATCGCCATTTCATAGCCAAGTATAACTTGATCGCTATTTTGAACTAATGAATCCAATGTAAGATCAAATTCATCTGCTAATTGAACCAAGACATAATTTCTAAAGAAATGTAAATTGATAAATATTTTTACACACTTCTACTAACTTGATAAAATTCTTATTCTGACCAGTATTATTTTTTTTATAGAAAATTTGGTTGAGAGAAATGAAAAAGAAAAGAACTGCTGTTGTTGGTGCAGGTTGGTTTGGTAGGGCACACATAAGAAACTTTCACAACCTTTCAGAGCTTGTTGGAATATGTGATACCAACGAAACTAAAATAGAACCATTAGCAAAACAATATGATGGAGTAAATGTTTATACTAACGTAGATGAGATGATTAAAAACGAAATTATTGATGCAGTAAGTATAGTTACTCCACCTAAATACATTCCAGAAATCGCTAAGAAATTTGCTAATGCGGGTATCGATATTTTAATGGAAAAACCAATGGCACTAAAGTTAGGGGATTTAATTTCTTTTAAAGATTACGATAATATTAGAATAATGCCAGGGTTTATTGAACTCTTTAATCCGGTCGTTGATAAACTGTTAAACCATCTTGACGAGATTGGTGAGATTATCTCAATTGCTTCTAAACGCGTTGGCTTATATCCTAAGAGAGATTGGGATATGGGAGTAATTCTGGATTTGTCAATTCACGATATTTATCTTCAAGAAAAAATTATGAGTAAGAACAAGATTGTAAACGCTTTTGGGTTAAAAAAATGTTATAAAGATAGTATTCATGCTGATGCGGCATTCATTATTTTAGATTTTGGCACAACTATCGGTCAAATTGAATCAAATTGGTTAACTCCGTCGAAATTCAGGAGAATTTACGTTAATGGGGAATTTGGAGGTATATCCGCCGATTTCATTACTCAACAGGTAAATATACGAACAGGAATAAATTTGCAAGGAGAACATCCAATTACCAAAGACACTTCGTTTACACCCTTAAGGGGAGAAGAACCTTTAAAGAGAGAGATTAATAATTTTCTTTACGATAAAGAACAGTATGTTACCCTCGACGATGGTATAAGAGCATTAGACATTGCTTTAAAAATAGTAAATTCTTAATTTTATGGTAAATACATTATAATTAGGTTGTAATGATGAATGAGTCTAACAAGGATCAGGAACAGCACGAATTAGAAAAATTGCGTATGAAAAAAATGAAAGCGCTTATTGAGGCTCAAAAAAGGCAACAAGCAAGCCAAGAGAGAGTTATATCCATTAATGATAAAATCATCTATGTGTTAAGAGTTGTCCTAGCACCAGATGCTTTTTCTTATCTAGAAAAAATAAGGACAAACGAACCAATGGTATATCAGGCAATATTCAATGAATTAGTGAGTCCAGATGTTATAAGCAATATAGATTATTTAATTGCCATTATCAATAGGCAAGGTGGCGTACCTAGAAAGATTCCATTGGATGCCATTATTTATTTAGAACGAAAGATTAAAGGAATTAAAGGAAAAATCCAAATCAAAAAAAGTGATGGCGAGATGATGGATTTAGGATCTTATTTGACGAAATAGATTGCTTTCCTTCAATAGTAGAATAAAATTTTAATTTTATAGAGCAATAATTAGTAGATAATGAATCTATTGCTCTCTAGCTGAAATTATCGCAATTACTTTCCATTCATCATTATTCAATAGATTACCATCAATGCTCGAGAACTGAAATGCGAATGGACGTTTAAATATTTGTTCAACCATAGGACTAAATGAACTTACAGCAAAAATTAATAATCTCTTTAATATACTTTCAATTTTAACATCTATTTTGTGTTCTTTTAAAACTTCCTCAACAACATTAATCTCTGCTAAGTTGTAATGATATTGATAGACTAATTTAAAATCGACCGGAGTTGGTGCTTCAGGATAAGCCAAAGTTAGACCCCTCTTTCTGAAAGGAAAGAGTGTATTCAGATAAAAGGTAAATATCTCTTTGTAATGATCCCTAAGTAAGTAGGAAATTCTAGATCCTTCTTTGTAATTTGGCCAATGTGTTTGCATTAATTCAAGTAGTCGAGGGTAATTTTTGTATTTGTTTTCGCTTTCTTTTTGTAAATAGTTTAGCAAACTATTTTTCAGCGGTTTGAATTCTGTGCATCTTGCAGTTCGTTCGACGAAATGTTTAAATCTTTGACTCATCCTTATTTCTAAATCTTAGGCTCATTTTTAATAGAGGAGGAAAAGGTTATTTAGTACTTTACTACACTATCTATATTTTTTTATATAATACTCATATAATATAATCTTATGTATTCTGTGAGGACTTTATCATAAAATATTTGTAAAAAATTTTTTAAATTATCCTTAAAAAAAATAAATAGTCCGGTAAATTCATAATAGTATTATGCATGACAAAGTTGCTTTAGTGTATACCGACCAATATGGGAGATACGATTTTGGACCAGATCACCCGTTACGCCCATTAAGGTTGAAACTAACCTATGACCTTATGGAAAAACTAAATCTTCTGAGTCATAAAAGGCTGGAAATAAAAGAACCAATAGAAGCAACTCAAGAACAAATAGAACGAGCACATGATCCCGAATACGTTGAAGTAGTTAAAAAATTGAGTGCCAATCCTGGAGATAGAATAATTCAACCCTATTTATACGGTTTAGGTCCAGGAGACAATCCCATATTTAGAGGAATGTATGAAGCTTCCGCTCTTGTATGCGGAGCAAGTATCGTAGCTGCAGATTTAGTTTGGAAAAATGATGATATAATAATTGGTTTTAATCCTGCTGGAGGTTTACACCATGCTCAAAAAAAAAGAGCTTCAGGGTTTTGTATATTCAACGATATCGCGGTTGCGATACATCACCTAAAGCACTTAAAAAAAGATATTAAAATAGCGTATTTAGACATCGATTGTCACCATGGAGATGGCGTACAATGGTTATTTTACGACGATCCTAATGTTTTAACCGTTTCTTTTCATGAAAGTGGAAAGTTTTTATTTCCCGGCACAGGACACACAAATGAGGTAGGAGAAGGGCCGGGAAAAGGGTTTTCATTAAATTTCCCTTTACTCCCGGGGACCAATAATAGAATGCTTGTAAAACTATTTAGATACTGCGTGCCAAGAATTTTAGATGCTTATTCCCCCGATTTGTTATTTACTCAATTAGGCGTTGATATGCACTTCAATGATCCGTTAACTCAAATGGGAGCTTCTATATCGGCATACAAAAATATTGCTCAAACCCTTTATACTTGCTCTCACGATTATTGTAATAATAAATGGGTTGCGGTAGGAGGTGGAGGTTACCTCATGACGGTTGTTCCAAGAGCGTGGAGCGTATTCCTAGCGAGGATGCTAGACGTAGAATTAAGAAATGAATTACCCAACGACTGGATAGAACAAGTTAAAAAAGAAGTTCCAAATGAGGACACACCCTATTTATTATGGGATCACGACGATAAATCCGAGGTCGAGCTCCTTTCTCATCCAGAAATTACAAAAAAAATGATTGATTATAATAAAGAATTAAAAAATCTATGCGATAACGAATATTTACCCAATATTTCCCAAAAATAAAGATAAAAAAAAGTTAGGTATTTGGAATATTATTTTTTTTAAGAATCCAGTTATCAATCATAAAGTTTTGAGAGATATCGTTTGAAGAATTGTAATCTGATCGGATTACCGATTTAGGGATCCATATTTCTTTATCGTTATTAAATTGGATAAGCAATGCTTTTTCTGTTTCTCCCTCTATAACTCCTTCAATTTGACTTACTTCGTTTTCATTGACTTCGATGGATTCTTTAATGACAGGTAATGCCGTAGCATCGTTATTTTGATTCTTTTGTTCGTTATCTTTTGGACCATTAACAACAGCTTTTCTTGGGTTTATATTTACTATTGTAGCATACTCTATTTTTTCTTTTAAAATGTGCTTTAATAATAGCCGGAAAATCTCTGTTTGAGCGAAGTTCAACATTTTAGAATAGTTACCAATATAAATGAGAAGTTTTTTCTTAGCCTCGTTTTCCCATTTAAAAGATATCTGAGTCTTCACTTCATTAAAACTATGATAGCTTGACCAAGAATCGCTTTTTCTTTTTAATACCTCAAGTATCATAACTATTTCGTCTAAATTGCATTTTATCGTCTTTCCTTCTCCTAAAGAGGGTTTTTCCCACGAACCATCTGGTTTTTTCTTAATACACTTAAAAAATATAAACGAATCCGATTTTGAAGAGCTAAGAAGCGTGAGTCCTGTCGACTGTCCGAAAAAGCTTTGACTATGTTTATCTACCATTTTTATCACATTTTGTAGTTATAATTGCTTTTTTACTGAATACAGTTTATTGGATTTTTAATATTCTAATTATATTTAAAGAAAAATTCTAGTGAAAATTCAAGAATATTTCAAACTGTTGGAATATTTGTAGTAAAAATAGTTAAAAAAAAAAATTAGATTTTCCAATTACCTTCTTCATATATAACTATTTCATCAGCTATAATCTTTGAACCTGGCAATTTCATATCTTTTAGTATATCCCAGTGAATTGCACTAATATTTTTTGATCCTGTATTTGGTAGCCCAGTCCCCAGAGCACAATGCATTGTTCCTCCCATTTTTTCGTCAAATAACATATTTTTTGTAAATTGCTGAATCCCGTAATTAGTGCCGATTGCAAATTCTCCTAACTTATTGGCATTTCTGATCTTTAAAATTTCTTGTAATAGCCCTTGCCCTTTATCAGCTGTTCCTTTAATTACCTTTCCATCTTTAAATTCTAAATAGATATTTTCAATTTCCTGTCCTTTATAAATTCCGGGATATGTAAATCGAATGGACCCATTAACAGAATTTTCAATGGGTCCAGTATATACTTCTCCATCAGGTAAATTCTTTTGACCAGAACAATTATCCCATATTCTCCCTTCGACAGATAATGTTAAATCAGTTTCTTCACCTAGTACATGTATATATTTTACCTTATTTAGATAATCTACAATTTTTTCCTGTTTTTTCTGTAATTTTTCCCACTCTTGTATTGGATTTTCTTTTTCAAAGAATAACGCTTTCTCCACAAAACTAATATAAGAGTATAAATCCATATTCGCTTCCTGAGCATAAGATTGACAAGGAAAAGGGATTACTACAAAATCTGCTTCTCCTTTTGCTTCTCTTTCGTAAAGTATTTTCGCCATCTCAAATCTTTTTACTGCTCCTTGAAGTTTTCCCATTTTTTTTGGATCTACTAAGGTCAATTTTTTTGTGTTATAATCACCAAATATTTGGATTAAACCATCGAACTCCTTTGCCATAAAAAGATAAATATCATCGAAATAACCTAATTGCTCATCAGAAGCATATTTGAAGAATAGTTCTTCTTCTCCTTCTAATTGTGGTATTAATAAAGGATGTCCTCCTGCTTTTAATACTTCATTGTGCACTGCTAAGAAAAGATCCTTAGCTAGGGCAGGTCCTAAAATTACAATCCTATCTCCTTTCTTTACTTTGAGAGAATAATTAACTGCTAATTCTGCTAATTTTGCGTAATAAGTATTTAACATTGATTTCTTTTCTCTTAAATTTTGATTGAATTTCTACTTATAATTAATAATATTATTCACGATCTGATATTGATTTAAAAAGTTTAAGGTTTAAATCAAGCATCATGGATTTTTTACTTATTCGATTACCTCCAATTTATTAAATAAACAACTTTCTTCTTGAACAATATATTTACACAGATAATTTCCTTATTTTACGCCAAATGAAAGAAATTTCACTTCTTAGCACTCCAGCAGAATCACACTTTCATAGAGCAATCAAGCTATTTCTATATAAATATATCTATGAAAATAATGAATCTATTGTAAAAAGATCACTTGAGAAGTACTTTGGCAACCGGTATGCTGATATATATTTTAAGCTTGATACAGGCAAAGAAGTCGTTGTTGAAGTTCAAAATTCTAAAATTTCTGTTAAAGAAATAATAGCGAGAACTAAGGATTATAATGCAAAGGGGATTTTCGTCCTATGGATGTTATACGGGGATGGAAAATGCGTAGCATCTCCTAAAAGGCCTGAAGATACTAAGGCTATAAGGATTAGTCTAGCAGAAAATTATTTACATCGAATGTATGGAGGCCGTGTTTATTACGTAAACTTAAATATAAGTAGAAATAAAGCGTCGTTAAAAACTCCATTCGCACTCCATTATTGTAAACCGATAAAGAAGAAAAAACAAGGTTTGTTTAAAAATCGATACGACAGTTATTTCCTACGTGATTCCAATTTTATAACAATTCCTAGTTGGAATATGTTGTGCACAGAGTTCGCGGGATTTAAGATAGCTCGTTTTTACGATAAAAATATTAAATCGCTTTTAAAGGAGAATATATTGAATTTTTATGAAATAGCGAAAAAGGGAAGTAATAATGATAAGAAATTTGTTCGAAAGGTAATAAAAAGTTTTAAAAAGAAATATGGGAGGTATATGATATATAATTCGATTTTCGAATTATTTTTTGAAAACAAGATTGCTCTTTCTCGAAAAATTGTCTCAAAAATTAAGAATAAAATTGATTTTTAATTCATATTATTAATTTTAATTATCACCCCAATAATCGGTAAAATTCAATTAGATTTTTATGAATATTTCCAAATCTGTAACTTAATCATTCAAAGCGATTGTAAATTAGGTTTTCCTTTTTGTCATGTGAAAAGATAGATATCTTTAAATAGTTATGAATTCAATATTACAATAGAAATAAAAAATTGGAAACCATGATTACATAATATATTCTTATACCTAAGAGTCTAAGGACTCAATACCTCAACCTTTAACCCTGTTATTAGATAAATACGTCTCCTCTTTTTGTATTTTTGGATGTCTTGGTTTCCGATTTTACTTCTTTTTACATATTTTCGTTTTTTAAACTAAGAAATCGTCTTTTTTCTTTTAAATGTTGTATTTGATTGCTCATAGTTTAATTGGTGAAAAGTTTGAATATTAATATCCAAATCAAAAATGTAAAAGTCTAAAAAAATTTATAAAAAACTAGTCTATTAATTAATAAGAAGAATTTATTAATTGAGTTGAGGTTGGAAATGGTTAAAACAATAAAATTAAGGAATGGTTCAGAGGTAGAATTTGACGATAAAGCACCCCAAACTCTTTTTGAAATAATAATCAGCGAAGTTTTAATTCCCAAATATAAGGATAATAAAGATTGGAACTTAACCATAAATATTATTCTTGAAGAGATCAATGAAATCATATCCAAATATGAGTTAGAACCAAAGTTAAAATTAGGGCTTTTAAACCAGGTAGAAAAGCATTTGGATAAAGATATCGAGGAATTAACTGGTTGCGATAAAATTGAGATACTATTCTTGAATATGGATGATTTTGTTGAAGATATTGAGAAACTAATTGCCGCTGGTAAAGATAAACAAGATTTACGTCATGCTATGGCAAATTTAATCTTTCCACTTACAGTTTTTGAATTGGGAGAACTTTTTATTTATTTAGGAAGGCGAGCTTTTCTCAAATAGTTTTTACTAACTTTTATTTTTACTTTTATTCAAATATTATTACAATTGCGATATTTTAAAAAAAAGCAAAAAGATAAATGATCCTCAGGATTGGAGAGTCACATCTATTTGGGGGTCACTCTGTAGTCAATGTCTTAAATATGTCGAAGTTTGCCCCGAAAATGCAATTACAATTACATGGTAAATAGTTAAATTCAAAAATCTTTAACTTTATATTCATTTTATAGTATGAAAAGAAAATTTAATCCTAAAGATATAAAGATCGGTTTTAAATTACCAACTATTCTATCCCCTTTAAGTTCTATATTTATCCGCATGGCATTTTTTGTGGATTATATTAATACTCCCCTATTTAAAATTTTTGAAGTAATTGGGAGATCAAAAAGACTCCAAAACATTAATTTTTTACCAGAAACTAATGCAATTAGGCTGAAAGAAGTCTTGATAGAGCTTGAAGACGGAAGTAAATTAGCGACAGATATTTATATGCCTAAAGAACTTTACAAAAAAAGAGGAATGGGACCGACTATTCTGGTAAGATTACCTTATTGGAAAGATCGTCTTAGTATTTTAGGATACTATATCGCCTCTAAAGGCTATGTCGCTGTGGTTCAAGATATTCGGGGTAGCGCGCGATCAAGCGAGTATGGTACTAATTCTCTATATTTTTATGAGCGACAAGATGGAATCGAAACTTTACGTTGGATTACTCGTCGATTTTGGTATAACAAGAAAATAGGAATGTGGGGGTTATCATATTTAGGCATAACTCAACTAGCCGTATCTTGGAATAATGACAATTTACTGGCTTGTTTAAATCCTATCCATAGCTCTTATTCCAATGTGTTTTGGCATCCTGGTGGGTTGTATCCCGTTGGTTTATCAGGGGCTTTATACTTAATAATGATTTCTACTGCCAAAATGAAAAAATTAACAACTTTGGATATTAACCAATGGGATAGGAATGGATATTGTAAACAACTCTTTTTCAATCCTTCGAATAGTTTTTATAACGAACCTTTAGATTCCAAAAAGCCAAAATTGTCAGATATGGCAAAAATCGAAAATCCCAAATATTTGATGAAAATGATGAATAGTGCATATAAAACAGATGTCGATGTTTCAAGGATGGATGAGGGATCGTTTCCAAAACTAATAAAAGAGTTATTTTATAAAAGGAATATATTTCACAACCATGACCTATCTCCATACGCATTTGGACTCAACTATGAATTTAACACACCCATGTTATTTATAGGGGGGTGGTATGATATGTTCATAGAACATATGATGCGAGATGTTATGTTAATACAAAAAAATGCGCCAGATTTTTTCAGGGAGAAGTTTAAAATGATCATTGGACCGTGGAGTCATATAAATTTGGATAAGTTTCTTTTAAAGCCATTGAAGTATACACATTTAAAAGATGACATTAGATTCTTTCAAAATATCCTCCCCTTCAGGTGGTACGATTGTTGTTTAAAAGGGGAACAAGAACTTTTATCAAAAATTCCTCCATTACAGATATATATATTAAATAGGGATATATGGAGAGCTTTTGATAAATGGCCTCCAACTTCAACTGATTTAAAGTTGTATCTTCACTCAAATGGGAAGAGTAACAGCCTAAACGGAGATGGATTTATTTCTAAAAAGAAACCTAAAGAGGAACCGCCAGATCAATACCAATTTGACCCTTTAAATCCCGTGATAACTAAAGGTGGGAGAAATTTGTTCTTATTGAGTGGTCCTCAAGACCAAACTGATATTGAAAGACGTGACGACATTCTAATTTTCACTACCAGTGCCCTTGAAAAAGGATTGGAAATAATCGGGGAGGTAAAAATAATATTTTACGCTTCAACTACCGTAGAAGATACGGATTTCATGGTTAAACTAGTCGATGTTTACCCAAATAATAAAAAATCTATAAATTTAATTGATTCAGGGATTAGAACGCGTTATCGTTTTGGTAACTTGGACGAACCTGAACTAGTTAGCCCTAATAGGATTTATAAATTCGAAATAGTAATCGGTTCCATTGCTACTTATTTTCCAAAGAATCATAAAATACGGTTAGAGATTACTTCGAGTAATTTTCCAAGATTTGACGTTAATTCTAACCTTGCTGGGAAAAAAAATAATAAGAAATGCCAAATCGCCACCCAAACAATATATCACGATAAAGATCACCCATCACATATAATTATTCCAGTTTTTGATGGAAAAGGGAATAATTGAGATAATTTTACATGAAATCAGGGGAGTGAGATTTTTACATTATTCCCGTTAAAATTTTTATTTCGTTTTACTTTTTAGTGGTTTTGCTGTTTTATATAAATAGTCAAAATAAAAGTTGCTTGCGGGTCCAAATGCTATATGATCGGTAGCTACACCGAAATAGCTTAATGCTTTGAAAAATCCTTGGGTCAGTATTATAAATGCATCTTCCCCTTCGTCCATTACTACACTTGCTCCAAACATTTGATTGCGAGAACGAATTTCAGAGATTTCACGGTATTTTTCGATAATTTCTTTAAAATCTTTGTCTTTCAATGCTTCTTCTTCTATAAGTATTTTTATATCAGTAACTCCTCTAGCTCTTGCCTTTTTAACATCGTCATAGAATATATCTAATAACTCATAATAGGGTGCAACAAAGTAAAGAGAATTTTTAGCCCGATTGATAAGATCAATACTGCGACTGATACATACATCACGTCCGCGGTGAACATATAGAGCAATTTTTATAGGAGTGTCATGAGATTCGTAAATGGGTTTGAGCATATGGATGATTTTGTTTGAATGTTTATCAAACTTATCGTTAAGTTGTTTCTTTGCGATAATTAGTACTTCGTCAGGACTTTTTGCAAAATAGGTAGACGGACGAGTGTTTTCCTCTCTTAAAATGAACATTTTATCCTTTTCTAATTGAGTTAAAATATTGTAAATTCTAGAATATGGAACACCTGACGCATCAGAAAGCTCCCTTGCATCCATAGGTCCTTTTGAGATTAAAGTTAAATATATCGAAATCTCATAATCTGTTAATCCAATCGCACGTAAAGATTCTTTAACATTATCGGGAGTTTCATTCGACATTATATAGCACAGCTATTCAAATTTGTGTAATAAAGAGGTTTTAAACATTTATAAGGGTTTTTTTTGTTTATCTATAGATGAATAAATACTACATACTATATAAGATATTATTAGTATTATTTTTTTTTGAACCCTTGCAGGGCAAGTCATCTTGCGACTAAAATTTTCTCGCAAAAGTCATTCTTTTTATAAAAATGTTCTTAAAACTAAATTTATGTAGATAGTGCATAAACTGGGTCATCCTCCTCCTTCATTTTCAAGGGTAGCTAAATATCCTACTATGAAAGTAATAATAATAACAGATGCGGAAATTAGTACGACAAATAAGATTAAAAGGAGGATTCTGTTGTTTCTTTCGTTTTTTAGAATATTTAAAGATATTATCAATACACCACTCAACTAATTATTATTAAAATCGTATTATTCGATACTATTTATAAAAATTTCCTTCATATAAGAAATTAAAATACAAAACCTTACATTATATTTAACATTTCTCACATCTGGTTGCGACACTTCAGCGGAGCAGAGCAACTACCATGGAGATCAAGCCGTAGGATTGATATTCGGATCGGTAGTAATCTAAAGCTATAGATTTCGTCACACCCATTTGGAGGAAATTGGCTTATAGAATTAGAATTGAACAAATAATTAATTAAGGTTTCATAATCATAATTTATTAACATGGATATTAATTATCGAGAAGCTAAGAGTATAATAACCAAGAGCAATATACCCGAAATTGATTTTGTTATTAATCCTTATGTTGGTTGTCAACATGGGTGTATTTACTGTTATGCAGAATTCATGATAAGATTTACAGGACATAAGGGTGATAAATGGGGCGAATTCTTGGATATCAAAACTTATGACTTCGATAAAATTAAACCTGAGAAGTATAATGGAAAAAAAATACTCCTTAGCTCTGTAACAGATCCTTATATTCCTTTAGAGTTAAAATATAAAAACACTCGAAGGATTCTCGAAAAACTCGTTGGAACAAGAGCAGAGATTTCAATTTTAACGAAATCTAAATTTGTTACGAGAGATATTGATTTGTTTAAAAAATTTGATGATCTTGAAGTTGGTATTTCAATCAGCACCTTAGATAACGAATTCGCACAATTGATCGAACGCGGAGCTTCAAGACCAAAAGAACGATTAGAAGCTTTAAAAGAAATCCACGAGAACGGAATTAAAACTTATGCCTTTATTTCACCATTTTTTCCAAAAATTACTAATTATAAAGCGATAATAGAAGAAACTATGGACTTTGCAGATTCATATATGTTTGAAAATTTAAACTTCAGACCACATAATATTCCAAGAATTTTAAACATTATAAAGCAGACACATCCTGAAATCTTAACCTTATATAAAGAATTCAGGAAGGATCATTCTCAATGGGATTTTATTGAATCAGAAATTGACGCTTATTGCAAAAAGTTGAAACTTATTTATCAAATCGCTTTCCATCATGGGGGATTCTCAAAAAGCTAGAAATTTTTGAATTCCCTTAGTTAGATAAATCTTCAGTTAATTTTAGAATAAATTTTATCAATATATCTTTTTAGTTGCTCTAAATCTTCAAAATAAAATAAAATAACATATTCTTTAAAGAATGGGGTTAATAGGCCACCTTTCTTTAAAACTTCAGTGATTTCTACATCTTTCAGAACAAATACTTTTGTTTTTTTATAGTATTCTTTAAAAGAGAGGATTATCCCCATCTCAATCATATGCCCGCCCTTATCATGTTCGATGATCATTATGATCTCGTCAGAGAATTTTGCGATTAGATCAAATTTTAGAATAAGATTTTCAAGATGAGTGCGTCTAAATTCATTTTCAAAGAATCCAAGATTTTTTTCATTCGCATTTATTATAATTTGCACTTCCTGAAGATTAGCGAATGTATCATCGTTATATGAACCACAAATGAAAATTTTATACTTTAAAAGATCGAAAACCGAAAATACACTAATAAATTCATCTAAAAATTCATCCCATGCACTATGATGTGAGATCTCCACTTAATTCCCCCTAAAATATACTAAACATATTAGAAATTCAATTATATTATAAATTATTATATGTCAATGATAATTGACTCTATTAGATTTGAGTTAGATTTAAATATGCAATTAAATATATTTACCTTGGAACTAAACGAAAAAACTAATATTAATGATAGGAGGGAGATGATTTGAAGCTTCCAATGAAATTTGAGAATAAAAGAAAAGGATTGGAATTTATATCTGAGAAAACCCGTTATAAAATACTACTTACACTCTTAGCAAAAGAACGGCTTTCCTTTAGTCAATTAAGAGAATTGTTACCTTCTATACCGGAAAATAACTTAAATTACCATATTAAAATCCTTAAAGAGAATGATTTCATAAAAAATAAGAAGGTTTCAAAATATAAACGCTCTGAACCAAGGTCATTTTATTCCCTAAGTGAACGCTCTAATGAACTGCTTAAGGATTTAGGATTAACCAATGTGAAAGAAGAATTACAAGCCTTATTTGAACAAATGACACAATAAAAAAAAAAGGAAAAGAAACTAATATTTTAATTATTTTTCTGCGCTTTTTAATAATCCCTCTATCTCTTTCTTAGTCGCATGTTTGTATAGAGAGATATCTCCATTACAGAGTATGCAATAAGTCCCATAAGGATATATATCGTTCTGTTGGGCTTCTTTACAACTGTTTATTTTAATCGCTTTAAAAAGTTCTTTGTTATTTTTAAAAGTTTCATCTAATTCATCTACGAGATCCACAATATATGGGCATTGATCTGAATAAAAAATAACAACTCCATGACTATACTCTTTTAACTTTTCATCTGATATGGGATAAAATTGCGGTTTTGGAGCGTTTTCAGAGAATTTTTTAGCAAATAATCCAAAATAGGGCTCGATTTCATCTACTTTTTCGAATCCATTATTCAAATATATTTTTTTATTTGGTAACCACCCTCCTTTATCAGCTGACATTCCCACTACACCATACATTCCTGCTTTCCTAGCATCTTTAATAGCATATTCTAATAGCTTAGTACCATATCCTTTCTGCTTCTGTTTTCCCACAACCCATAAACAATGTATTACCATCCAGCCATCTGCTTTAACACCCCTCCAATTATATTCTCCTGGGATGTATTCAATCATCCCCCTTAATGTTTCTTTATTGCCCTCACTAACCTGCAGTGTTTTATATTTTAGCCCCTCCTTAAATCGCTCTTTTAACCATTTTACTTTGTTTTGATAACCAGCAAATTTCTTTTTAGTTTTCTTACAAAATAACTCCTGTTCATCAATATTTTTTTCATTAATATCTAATACTTTAGCACACATTTTTTTTACCTCCTTGTTGGTTAAATTAAAAAAAGACTTTAATTTTTGTTTTTAGCTTAACTCCGTTTAATTTTCTTCATAATCATTGAAAAATCCTTGTTCTTCCCACCAAGCATGTCCATCTTCCATCCATTCAGGCCAATCCTTTAGCCAAGGAGCGATATGACAATCCCTTACACGATCACTAATAGGGAAGTAGGATTTTAAATCGATAATTGGAGTGCCATCAAAGGCATCCAAACCTCCAACTTTAACAATCCCCTTCTCTTCATCAACCTCTAATATACTTGTAGTAGTCATTGCTACTGGATTTGGGCGATATTCCGCCCGGGTCGCAAAGATTCCTGTTTCTTCGGGATTCTCTCCATATGGAGGAATTATTGACCATGCCTTTTGATTCCGTATTTCTTCTGTATCGTTTTGATGAGCCCACCACACGACAATAACATGACTAAATTTATCTAACGATTTTAAAGCCGAGTGATATTGTTCTTTAATATCTAGAAAATATTCAACTTCTTTTAGATCATTCTCTACAACTCGAACATAACCAATTGGCTTCATTTTAAACTCTTTTTCTTTCATACTATTACCCTTTTTGTTAGTGATTTCTAGAAAAACACCCTTATATTTAAATAATATGAATACATTCCTAAAAAAAATGAATAAATTTATATAATCAAAAAACTAATCTTTAATTAAAACAAATAAATCATTCTCGATCAAAATTGAAACCTGAAATTCTTGAAGAAAAGGTTTTCAAACTCTTAGGTTGTGTATATTATGGAAATCCCTTTCATTCAGCAAAAGGTTGGGATACTAATAATGAAATTGGGAACACTTGGAAACGGTATCAAACTTTAGGGAAAAAATACATGGAATTTCTTGAGAAAATTAAAATAGGTGATGCCTATGGATATGAATTGCACATTGAACCTGAAGATTATGATATGAAGAAAAAATTCCATATCTTTGTAGGAATTGAGGTAAGAAGTCTAGAATTTTTTCCTTTAGAAATGTTTTATAAAATTTTACCTCGAACAAAATATCTTTTTTTTACGACTAGATATAAGGGAGAAGGCGCTGACTATTATTTTTCTAAATGGTTACCTGAATCTAATTATGAGACCTCATATCCTTATATTATGCAATCTTATTCACCAAAAAGATGGAAGGATGAAATGGATCCAGATTCCTTAATGGATTGGTATATTCCAATTAAAGAGAGAAGTGTGGGTCAATAAAATGATATCTGAGAATATTCATGATCCAATAATTGAATCACTGAGTGAATCCTTTTCGGAAATTGTTTCACTTTTAAAATCTTTAGGAAATGAACATCGCTTTCAAATTTTACTTTATTTACTTAAAGGATCGAAATCCTTTGGAAATATCGTGAAAGATACAAATCGTAAAAAGACTGCTGTATCAAATCATCTCTCTCAATTAATAGTAACGAATTTAATCGAAAAAGGTGACTATGGTATATATAAAATTAGTGGAGATGGGATTGAATTTATGAAAGCCATCGATTTTGCTTTTCAAAAATCTCCTACAAGACAAATGAGAAAATTCAAGGATTTGCAAAGTAGAAAAATTTCAAATTCATTTTTGAATAGATTTAGTCAATATACTCCCGTAGATGGTTAAAAATTCCTAAAATATAAACAGTTAAGTAATAAAGAATAATTCTATTATTTTATAAATTATGTAAAAGTTGGATTTACGTGGCGATTAAGAAAGGCGATATTATTAAGGTAGAATATGAAGGTAGATTGGAGGACAGAACCATATTCGATAGTACAGAACTTCAAGGAGGAGAACCATTAAAGTTTGAAGTGGGTTCTAGTGTATTGATTCAAGGATTTGATAAATCTGTCATCGGTAAAGATGTTGGAGACGAGTATGATATTATATTAAGCGCTTCTGAAGCTTACGGCGAGATCGATCCCTTATTAGTTCAAACAGTTAACATAGATCAACTGCCAGAAGATTTGGATCCTGAACCTGGAATGATGCTCGGAGTTGGTGACGCTAACGGAACTCACTCTATGGCTTGGGTTAAAGTAGTAGATAAAAAGTTTATTACCATTGATATGAACCACCCACTTGCGGGAAAAACTCTTAATTTCAAAATAAAAATTTTAGAAACGGGTTGTGAACCAGATCCGCCAGATGCTCACGAATGCGGTTGCGGTTGCGAGCATCACTAAACATGTTTTGTTATGTTTTACATAAATAGATTTTTTTTAATATTATTGAATTGCCATTAAATAATTTAATTTATTTATTTTAGATTATTCTTAGAAATAGAAATGAGCTACAAATTTACAAAAGAGGAATTTCTTATCTTTATTATTTTAATTTCTTATCTATTTCATCGATCCTGTCTTCAGTTGAAATCAAATCGCTCTTAAGTTGATTGGCGCGCTTCTCGTAAGATTTATCATTCATCTGTCCAGAATTATGCTTTTTTTCTAAAAAATCAAGTAAGTTTCGAACCGAATTGAGTTTGCCTTCTAGTGCTTTCTTTTCAGCTACTAAGTCTCTCTTTTTAACTTTTCTTGTAACCTTTGCTTTTGGAACAGGTTTTAATTTATTTATATCATCGATTTTAGGTAATCCGATAAAAATACCTTCTTCTTTAGGTTTTAAACTTTCTGGTTTTGGTGGTAAATCTGTTAGGACATCGTTAGTTTCAAGTAGTTTATCGAAACCATTAAATTTTGAGTCATCTATTATTTTTTTTTCTTTGCTAATATCATTTTCTGGTGGATTACTAGACTCTAATATTACTTTTTCTGATGCTATAGTTGTTTTGATCAGTTTATCAATTGTAGTTTTTATCATATCGATTTGATTTTGAAAAATTTTTAATAATTCTACTAACTCGCTCTTTTTTGAAATTTTCATCGAAAAATCGATATCGACTTTTCTCTTTTCGATCAATGACGATTGAGGTGTTTCTGAAGTGTAATTCAATGGATCGCTATCAGATGCTTGATTTCTAATAACTATCTCGGGTATCGCTCCACTCGAATGTAATTCCATTCTATAATCAGAGATCAACCATGAAAATATATTATATGCCAAATTTGGATGCTCATCATTACTAAAACCCCCTCCTAAACGATCTCTAAATAGTTCATAACTTCCCATCGCACATATTCTCCCTTTATCAGGTTCAGATACACAGACTAAAGCCGAAGAGAAAGGTTCCGATGTTTCATTTGATGAAATTATTGATATAGAATTCCCTAAGACGCTTAACGAGCAGCCTGATCTATAACATATTGAACTAATACTATTTGTAATTGGGTGTGGAGGTATGAAGGAAGTAATTATTGGCATGTTTTCCATACCTAGATTATAAGTTTCATCTAAAACTTGGTCGTTTTCAAAAATTATTCCATAGGTTTGACTTAATTCACTTAAATTACTGTTTCTACCTCTATCTCCACCTGCGTGTGAAAGAAGTAATAATCCCCCACCATCATTTCTTACCCAATTATTAATTTCAGTTATTTCCATCGATGTAATTTTTGCAAAATCGGGACATACAAACACTAAAATATCGAATGGTTTAAGGGAATTATAAGTAATTGGAGTTTCCAAGAAATTATAGCACATAAAATCGTTTGCGTTTAAAAAATCTCGTATTTCTGTTAGATTTTCGTCGATCTTACCTCTGGGTTTATGTGCTACATCAAAAGCGATTTTATAAGGCATGATTCATCATTTTACAATTCAATTTATACAGTGAGATATCAAATTCTTCTTATAATTAATATTGATATTACTAAAAATATATTTTACGGCATTAAAAAATTTCTTAAAATGATCCAATTTGAATGGTTTTTAATCAGATAACAAATGAGAACTTAATATTTTATAATGCCGTTTTATCTCCTATTATTAAGTTATTTTTGCTTATATTTTCAACTTTCACATTACTACCGATTATCGAATTTTCTGATATCACATTTTTCAGCATTGTTTCGCTTTCAACAACGCAATTTTCAAGGATACAATTTTCTATTCTAGAGTTGGTTCCTATTGAAACATAAGGACCGATAACCGAATTAATTATTGATGTGTCCTTACCGATGTAAACAGGATTTTTTATGAATGACTTCTCAGTTAATATGTTTAATTCAGGAAAGGTCTCCTTTTTAACAGACTGTTGTTCTAATAAGTACCTATTACCAATTAATACTTCAGATGGTCTTCCAAAATCTAAAATACCTTTCTTTAAATTAACAGCAGCAATTTTAAATCCACTATCTATTAAGTCTTGTAGACTTTCAGTTAAATAAACCTCTTTTGAATTATCTGTCCTTTTATCTAAATAACCCTTTATAATATCAAAAAGAGCTTTAGTAGCTGAGTTAGAAAACGCGTAAATACCAGCAATCGCTAAATTAGAAACAAAATCTTTTGGTTTTTCGATTAACTTTTGAATAAGTGAATTACTATCGACGATGACAACACCATAGGAGCTTGCGTCTTCTTTTGGTACTTCCATAATAGTAATTATTCCATCCACATCAGATTCATAATATTTATACATTAAATAGGAGTATTCATCAATAGGTATCATATCTGCTAAAAAGATTAAGGATCCCTCACGCTTATCGGCTTCTTTACTCGAACAGTTGAGTTCTTCGAATCTTGAACTAGCTAAATATACCGCTTCGCCCAATCCCCAGTAAAATGGTATATCATCGTTGTATCCTCGTGGTATTTGCTCTATAAAGGTTAATTTAAACTTATCGTGATATTTTTGTTTAACAAATTCTGTGATTTGTCTTTTTTTATAACCAACAATTAAAATTAACTCTGTTTCTGAATCGAATGTATCGCCAAATTTATTAAGGATATGCTCTAGAACAGTTTTACCCGCGACATTTATGAGAGTTTTCGGTTTACTCAATGTAAATGGTCTCAATCGCAAGCCAATTCCCGCACAAGGACCTATAATTTTCACGATTTAGCTCCCTTCAATAACCTATAATTTTTTTATATAATTAAATAACATAAATCAATAAAACGCTGATTTATCCGATCCAAATAATCTCTGTAAATAGCCAAAAAGCAAATCTAAACCTTGTTCTTCTTTAATGGAGCAAGGAATTAACTCAGATGTGGATCCCAATTGAATGAACACTTCTGATATTAGCATGGATAACTCTCTTATTAAACCACTTTCTCTTTCGTTTGTGGAATCCTCTAACGCTTTAAAGTCTTGGCTCCAATTAACTATCATTTCAATTTGTTCTTCGCTTAATAGGTCTACTTTGGATAATACATTAATTTGTGGTATATTTCTAAACCTAAATTGTACCGAGGCAGCTAGAAGTAGCGTGGATATGAATCCATTTGGTCTCATCACAAGATTCGAATCAAATAGGAAAGAAACAGCCTTTTGAATTGAGCCAAAACCTAACGAACTTGCTATTAAAGGCCCCGTCTCTCTAAATGCAAAGAGTTCAAGTTGTCCCGCAGTGTCCACAAATACCCAATCGGGATTGTATTCATCGATTTCATATTTCAAATCGTCTAAAAAGTTAACCATCAAATCAGATGCTAAGATCATAGCACCATTCGGCCCTAATCCATACTCTGTCATCACTTCTTCGAGAACTAGAAAATCTCTGATGTCAATATCAGGAGTATAAGGCATAATTTTCACACCAGGATCAAGATTTAGCGTAATTGCTGAGATTTCTGGGTCTCTATTAGTTACATAATCCTTCAACAATCCCGTAAGAGAACTTTTCCCACTACCAGCTGTGCCGATAAAATAATTTAATAAAATTTTTTTATTTCACCATTGAGTTTTATATCTCCATTTTAACTTAATTATTGAAATTAATTAAAGATTTATAATGAAACTAGTAAAAACTCAGATATTCGAGGAATAGGGATATTTATTTATTTAGGTGCTTTAAGTTCTTTTAGTTTAATTTCTTGCTCTTGTAGTCGTTCAAATCTTTTAATTTGGTTTTGAATTGCTTTCTCTTCCCGCTTCATTAGCTCCTCGTCATTAAATGTGATAGCTTTTAGCTCGGCTTCTCCCATTGGTTTTAAAATATCTTTAATACTAAAACCATTGTTTTTTTCAGTTACCCCCTTGAATTTAGCTTTCATTTCTTTTATTACTAATACTTTTGCAGAAGAACCTCTATTCTGAATAAGAGAGGGGAGCTCCGTTCTTTTTATCCTTTCAATACCAGGCCCAGGGATTCTTTGCGGTGTTCTTACGGGGGGTCCAGAAAATATCGAATTTACTGGTAAATTTTGTAATGTTAATGAGAGATTTTTTAAATGTTGTTCTATACTTTTGAGAGTTTTATTATTCTCACCAATCATCGAAAGTAATGAATTGTCAATTGAGATGTTTTCAATACTTTTTTTCTCGTAGATTGTCGTTCTCTCCTCAGTATTTTGATTAAAATCTGTTTTTACTGCATGTATTACTCTTTCTTGAGTTACCCTTGTTCTTTGACTTCTGCTTCCACGTAAATCTATGTATTCAAAACCGTCATAACAGTCATCGTTAACCCAAATATCGGAGATGTTAAATTTTTCCGTAAAAGTATACTCAACTTTATGGCCGGAGTTTAAGAAAAAAGTTAGTCTTAAAATCTTGATCTGGATGTCCGAAAAACCTTGAATCTCATCTAATTCTATTGAAAATCCTAACCGATTCGTTGAGTGATAAAATTTTTTTATCGAAATTAAAGTCGGGGATTGCTTATAATAAATTTCGTGTTTAACAATCTTAGACATTTCAAATTGAAAATTCACGCGAATAATTTTCTCCGGAAGAAAAAGAACTTGTTCTTCATCGTTCTTTTCAAATTCTAAGAAAAGATTCTTTTGTTCGTCCCAAAATACTTGGAACAATTCCATTTTGGTTATAACCAGTTTAATTTATCGTTAAATTTTCAAATCGAATTGATTATGTTTAGATTCTATTCCAAACATTAATAAAACACGAGTTTACAAAATTATTGATTTATAAGTGTAATTTAGGCTGGTTTGTGTATATCTTCCAGAGAAGAAAAGTTTCAATCAAGGTTCTTTAAGATCTGTTAGATAGTAAACGGGTTTTTTAAGAATCTTACGAAAATAATCGATTTCTTCTCTTGATTGTTCACCTATATAGTTCTCAACATCTAAAACTAATATTACCTCTTGATCGATTAACTTTCTTATAGCAATTTCTTGCAATTTATCCCATTCATAATTGCTAAATTTTTCTTTGTTTAATAACCCATCTACAGAGCAGACTGATACAAGTTTTTT